>JBHIBK010000123.1:0-5501 GCA_046759065.1 Thermoplasmata archaeon
CCTCGTTGATTATCGCCCTGAGCTCGGCCTCGACCGCCTCGTGCGATTCCTTCGCCGCAGGGAGGAGGCGTGAAGCCATTCCCGCGCAGGAGGCTCCCAGGGCGACCGCGCGTGCGATGTCGAGCCCGTTCATGACACCCCCAGTTGCGATGATGGGCAGTCCCACGTTCGCCCAGACCACGGAGACGGGCGTCGGTATCCCCCAGTTCCAGTACAGCTTTCCGAGCTCCTGCTTCCTCTTGTCGTTGACCTTCTTCGCCCTGTAGAACTCGACGGCTGAGAAGCTCGTCCCGCCAAGCCCGCCGACATCGATGCCAACGACGCCCGCCTTCTTCAGCGCAATGGCGACCTCGCGGGATATTCCCGCCCCCGTTTCCTTGCCTATGACGGGGAAGTACCTCGCGATTCCCGAGATTGCCCTCAGACAGCCCCTCGCCTTCAGGTCTCCCTCGGGTTGCACGATCTCTTGAAGGAAGTTCAGGTGGATGGCGAGAACGTCCGCGCCGATCATTGCCACGGCCTTTTCAGCGTCACCCAGTCCCAGAGGCTCCTCGCCGGGTTGCGGGATGAGCTGGGGCGCGCCCATGTTCCCGATCACGAGCGGTATTTCGTGCTCCTTGAGCACCGAATAGCTGCCCTCCAATGATGAATCCTCGAGCGCCTGCCTCTGGCTCCCGACGCCCATGCCGACCCCGACCGAGGCCGCCGCTCTCGCGAGGTTCTCGTTTATCTTCCTCGCTTCTCTGAACCCGCCCGTCATGGCGGATATGATCAGAGGCGCGGACAGCTTCTTTCCGAATATCTCGATGCCAGTGTTGATCTCGTCAACGTCGATCTCGGGCAGAGCCTTATGAATCAGGACGATGTCGTCCCAGAACCTGTAACTCGCGTCCACGTCCTCATCTGAAACTATCTCAACGTGTTCCTTCTTCCTGTTTTGAGTCATACTATCTCCTCATTATCTGCGTCCCGGGGACGGTGTGCCCCATCAGGAACTTCATGAGCCTTCCGTCCGCGCTGCCATTGATTACCCACGTCTCCACTTCCACGTCAGCGATGTCGAACATCAGGGTGAGCTTCCTGACAATCCCGCCGGTGACATCAGCGCGGTCGGTTGCACCGCCGATGGTCTTGAGCGTCTCCCAGTCCAGCTTCTCGATGATCCTTTCGTCTTCCGCAGGCGGGTAGTTCGGATACACGCCGTCAGTATCGGTGGCGAATACCGCCCGCTCAGGCTTGAACTCCTTGGACAGCCAGAGCATGAGATCGTCGCCCGAGCATATCGCGAACTTCTTCTCGGAATCGAGGACCACGTCGCCGAAGGTGACGGGCATCAGCCCCAGGCCCAGGTACTCATGGAAGGGCCGGACGTCGAATGCGTCTAGGGCGCCATCGTTCAGGCGGACGATTGAGCTTGGCGGTAGGGAAACCGGCTTCAGCCCCTCCTTGAGAAGAGCGTCCAGGACCATGAGGTTCAACGACCTCACGTCCCTCTGCACCTGGGATATCCCCGGAATCTGCTTTTCGTTGATGTATCCGTCCTTCAGCTTGTGCTCCTTCGCGAGGATGTGACCGAACGAGCCTGCACCGTGGACCAGGATCATGCCAGCGCCCGCCTTCCGTATCTCCTGGGCGAGGATGCCCATCCTGTCTCCCCTGAACGTTCTCAGCCGCGACTTGTCCGTGATCAGGCTCCCGCCGAGTTTGACGAGCGTCATTCGCTGGTGTCCCCTGCTTGCGGTGAAAACATCTCTTCCATTAATAACCCTTTGGAGCTTCCCCTCCGAAGCTACCAGTTCCATGCGCGCTACTTGCTGATTTCCTCTGCCACCTTCTTGGGCATCTCATCAAAACGGTCATCCATACGCCTGAATCCCTTCGAGACCGTCTCCGCAAAATCCTTTCCCGCTTGTGCTATCGCTGTCCCGAGATTCTTTCCGAGAGATTCCACAGCACCCACACCCTTGGCCAATTGCTCGGTGTGCAGGAAGTGTATATAGTCGATGACTTCCATTAGGTCGCCTTCATAGTCCTGGACATCAACCGTGAATCGCTCTGGGTCATCGCCCATCTTCTTTACGGTTTTGATATACTCATCAACATGCTTCGACTTGCCGCCGACCAGAACCTCAACGGTTTTCTTGTCAGGATGATTCTCCGCAAAGAAATGAGTTATGGACTGCTTCTGAGCCTCTTTCAGGAGGCATAGCCTGAATCCGATGTCTTGGATCGGCTTGTCCCCTCCACGAATCACCAATTTGACCTTCTTCATTGACTAATTACTAACGGAACTTGGCTATTTATAGTTACTCTGGCTTTTGTCAATCATCCACGATCATCGACCGTTTCTACACGGAAGCGCCCGCACCGTGGACGAGGATCATATCCGCGCCCGCCATTCCTATCTCCTGGGCGAGAATCTTCATCCTGTCCGTCCTGGATGTTCTCAGTCTTGATGTGTCAGTGATAGGCTCCCGCCAAGTTTAGTCATCATTCGCTACCGGTCTCCTGCTCTCGGACAAAATGTCTCATTCAAAGATGGCCCCTTGGATTTAGCCACCTCCGAGGCGGTTGCGAGTGTCCCTATCCACTATTTCCTCGTACATCACACGATATATTTCCTCGCTCACGGCGCTCAAGTCAGACCGTAGGAGAGTGTGGAGAATCTCTCTCATCATCAGTTTCAGATCATCGACTGAGCCCTCTGCAATCCAGGAGAAGTAGTCCCCTGGCTCTGGAATCCTGACGCCTGCCTCCACGAGAGGACGACCCAAGGCTACGTCCCTAGGGCGGCTTTTCATCTCTTCCGTGAACTGGCCTTCCCCCAAGACGTTGATCTGCGCGATGGTCTTGACGAGAACTGCAAGGTAGGTGTAGCGAAGGTACAGCTCGCGTGCCCCCGCCTGCTCATCGCCCGAGCCCAGTCTTCTGCAGACCTCAGCGAATCCTGGATACACACCACGGTATTCGGCAATCCATGCTTCCAGCTGGGGTTCGAAGACGGATGATGTTTCGGCTATTGATTGAAGAAGGTTTCTGCAGAGGCCAAAGGTGGGCGTCCGCAACTTGAACGCACTCGCCAGTTCTCCGGGCGTCGCTGGAATCGGGTTCACGTGACGCAGAGGAGTTAGGGCTTCGTAGATCTCCCGCCTCAGCTGGTCGTCGGCCCAATCCCGCTGGACGACGAATCGATGATATTCAGGAACACCATCGCCACTTCTGACAAAGAATCTCCAATGAATGCCATCGGTGGCGACTCCGACGTTCAGGTCATCTCTCGCTCCGAAATACTCCTCAAGCTGGTGTCGGGTGTCATCCAGCTCGTCCTCGAGGGAAGTCCTGACCTCTATCACCACGGCCTCCTCCACAATCATGTCGGCACGGCACCAGCCCTCGCCTAGGTAGACTTCCGTTGCGGTCTCAAGGAATAGCTCCAGGCCGAACAGATCGTCGAAGACGTCGATGACCCATCCCTTGACGTCATCATGTCGAAAATCCTCCGAGCGGATTGCAAATATGCGCTTTACAATCTGGGCCACCTCTGAGAATTTGGCCACACGATAATAATGTTTCCTTTCGTTGCACCGCTATCAGAGGGAATCGAAGGGATTTCGCAGAAACATTATAGTATGGCAGGTTCATTGATGCGTTCGCCTGGAGGGGCATGGTGGACCGATGGCTGTGAAGAAGAAGATAGTCCTCCTCGGGGACAGCGCGGTAGGGAAGACGAGTTTGATCCGCCGCTACGTGTTCGACAGGTTCGACGACTCATACATCACGACAATCGGAAGCAAGGTCACGAAGAAGGAACTAACCATCCGCAAAGGTGACAGGGAGATAGCGCTCAATCTCATGATCTGGGACGTGCTGGGCAGAGAGGGGTACATCGCCACGCACGCAAGGACCTTCGCGGGCGTCCATGGAGCTTTTCTCCTTGCCGACCTCACGAGGAAGGACACCCTGGCCAATCTGGAGCAGTATTGGATTCCTCTATTGTTCAGGGTCGTGGAAAACGTCCCGCTGATCTTCGTGAGCAACAAAACGGATCTGGTCGACGAGATCGCATTCAAGCTGAGGGACATACAGGAGATCGCGTCGAGGTATAACATCGGCATCGAGGACCGGCTGCCTTCGCATCTCACATCGACCTATTCGACGAGCGCCAAGACGGGCGAGAACGTGGAGAAGGCGTTCGAGAGTCTGGGTCACTTGGTGCTCTCTGGAAAGATGCTCAGGGATCCCATGAGAGAGTTGTGTCAGACTCTGGTCGCGGAGGGGATCTACAGACGTACGGACAGGAGGACTCTGATAGGCGCTGCCGATGCGATCATCGTGGACTTCTGCGGGGGGTTCGATGATGACAGAGTGGCTATCTCGCTACTGCGCCAGGAGTTCGTGAGGGCCGGCGTGGACATAAGGAGTCCGTCGAAGGAAGGCCTCTCAAAGGCTGTCGAATACCTGGCGGAGGTCGAATCCGAGTTCAAAGATGAGAAGACGGTCATGAGTAATAAGGAGAGGAGATTGCGGTTGGTGAGGAGCGCAAGAAGGTAGGCGATGGTGAAGAGTGCGGGAGGGGCATCACGTTCAGGAGGGGTATTTCTTTTGCCACCTTGATTTGTCAATTAAATACACTTAAATACACGTAAACTCATAGAAGAGACATGGCTCACAAGACCATTACCATATCAGAAGAGGCCTACGAGGCACTCGCACACTTGAAACGCAACGGGGAGTCGTTTACCCGCGTAATCCTCCGTGTTGCCCATCGTCATACTGCTCGGAAACTCCTTGAGTACGTCGAAAGCCAGGAACCTGCCCTAGATCTCGCGGAGTCCATTGAACGCGTTTACTCGCAACGGAGCGGGACGCGTCTCAGAGAGGTCGCATTGGAATGAGCGTTCTTGATACCGATATGCTTGTTGGATTGATACGAAAGGACGCAGATGCATTGGAGAAGCTCCTGGAGTTGGCGGGGAAAGGGGACGCTGTTAAGACCACAGTAGTCAACGCGTGCGAGCTCTATAAGGGGGCCTTCCTGTCGAACGACCCATCGAGGGAGCATCAGAGGGTCGACGAGCTAGTCAGGAATATGGGCCATATCAGCCTCTCAATGGAGTTGGCGCCAGCAATAGGTCAGATTTCAGCTGAGATGGAGCGGGCGGGCACCCCGATAGGCGATTTTGATATCATGATTGCGGTCATGACGACTGAAGCGGGAGAGACACTCATCACTCGCAACGTGAAGCATTTCGAGCGCATCCCCGGGGTGTCTGTCGAGACCTGGTAGGAACGGACTCTCCGGCCTACCTGCCGAGGCGCTTCTCCAGTGAACTACCACATCCTTCAGGGTGTGGCATCTTGACGGGGTCAGCCGGTGAAGGCTTCTAGAGTGGACTGTACATCCGCCATCGCAGAGATGCGGGGAGGCGTCCTTCGGATCGATGGTCTATGTCGCCTCTGCCCGCCACGAGACTCCAGGATGTAGTGCTCAATCACGTCAG
>JBHIBK010000124.1:0-5496 GCA_046759065.1 Thermoplasmata archaeon
GCGTCAAGGGTGACCTCAGGGTCAGGGACATCAGGGTCATATACGGGGACGAGTCCCTCGAAACGGTCCATTTGGCCTATGGGGTGAGCTTTGAGATTGACCTCTCGAAATGCTACTTCTCCCCCAGAATAGCGACAGAGACCTGGAGAGTCGCAGAGCAGGTTGAACGGGGAGAGGTCGTGGTGGACATGTTCTGCGGGGTGGGACCTTTTGCTCTGACAATCGCGAAACATGCCAAGCCAGCGAAGATACACGCGATTGACTCAAACCCGCACGCGATTCGCTATCTGGAGAAGAACATGGCCCGCAACAAGATCCAGAACGTCGAGCCGATCCTCGGGGATTCGAGAGCCGTGATGGATGAGATCGAGGATGCGAGCAGGGTTGTCATCGATCTGCCTCACTCCTCCTTGGAGTACTTCGAGCCCGCCATCAAGTCCGTTGGGAGGGGAATCGTGCACTACTACGAGATTCTCGACGGGGCGGACGTGGATAAAAGGATAGAGAAGCTGAAGGTAATTGGGAAAGGGGAGGGGAAATCCATCGAACTGGCGGGGACGAGGAGGGTGAGGAGCTTCTCACCTTCACACGCGCATTGGGCTCTTGATCTCGAGGTATCGTGATTCCAGAATCGACCGCGCGTTCTCTACAAACTCGACGTAAGGGCTGCCCATGTCATCTTCGCCGCATCCACGCTTTCTCTCACATCGTGAACTCGGACTATCCTGGCGCCGTTCATAATGCTCATGCAGAGCATGGCAAGACCTCCACTGAGTCTTTCATCGACTTGCGCGTCCAGAACCTTGCCGATGAAGCTCTTTCGGGATGCACCCACGAGAATCGGGAGACCAAGGCTCTTGAACTCCTTCAATCGAGAGATAATCTCCAGATTGTGCTTCCAAGTCTTGCCGAAGCCGATTCCTGGATCGATGACAATGGATTCCCGGTCAATCCCTTTCTTCTCAGCGTGTGAGACCCTCTCCCGCAAGAATCGGATTATGTCAGAAACGACGTCATCGTAGCTCGGTCTCTTCTGCATCGTCCTCGGCGTCCCCTGCATGTGCATGATTACGATACCGGCATCATTGTCCGCCACGTGTCTTGCCATCTCTGCGCTTTTGAGGCCAGTTATGTCGTTTATGATGCGGACCCCCATCTCCAAGACTTCCTTGGCGACTTCCGGTTTGTACGTGTCCACGGAAATCGGGACATCTATCTCATCGACAATTCCATCGAGGACAGGGACTATTCTCCTCAGCTCCTCCTTGGCGGGCAAGGCCTTGGATCCAGGGCGTGAAGATTCCCCTCCGATATCGATCATGTCCGCTCCTGCTTCGACCAATTTCTTGGCGTGAGTTATCGCGATCTCAGAGTCGAAGAACTCGCCGCCATCAGAGAACGAATCCGGAGTTACGTTCACTACCCCCATGACAAGGGGACGGTCTATCCTCACTCTTCCTCCCGCTTTGAGTGTGAACCTATCCTTGGAGTAGTTCTCAAGGGTCTCCTTGATTTCTTCCGCAATTCCAGGGCAGCCGAAGGACTGAGCGGAGAGCTTTCGAGCCGCCCTCTTCAGCTGACGAACCGTGCCCATGAGGAGTATGCCTGTCTCTTTCTCCGCGAGGTCCCCAGCAACGGCGGCCTCACCTCCAGCCGAGGCCATCTCCTGTTTGATGATTTGGGCTTCTTTGATGCCTACGCCTTCGAGCTTCATGAGTGTATGCATCGCATTGGGACTCGTCCCACCTCCGGAATTGGTCGCGATGTCTTTGAGCTCTTTCGCGGTCGGAAGCTCCACAACCCTGGGATTGAACATCTTTTTGCTATCTCGACGCTATTATTTCTGAGTTGTGCTTTGGTCGAAATATGTACTCCACATCCTGGCAAACCCCGTGTCTCGGCCATACGTATAGCCGAGAACTTGGAGTCCAGGGCCCAAGAACGAGTGTTCTTTTGGTTATGCCTATTGTCAAGAACCCGCGATTCCCGCTTGAAGCGCTGTCTCTTTGGTTATACCTATATACGGATATTTCTTTCCCTGTGTGAATGAAGGTCCTGTTCATCCACTCCGACTTCATGGAGTACGAGGTAAAGGAGAAGACCAGGTTCGCCGATGAGATCTCCGCTGAGGAGGAGAAGGGAAAGGTCAAGGAGGCTCTTGTCGCCTTCCTGACCGTCGAGAGGGATGATGAGGAGCGGATTGAGGGGACTTCTGATGTGGCAATCAAAGAGATAAAGGACGTGGCCGACAGGCTCTCCGTTGGCAGGATAATGCTATACCCCTATGCTCACCTCAGTTCATCAATCGCAGGTCCGAGCAAGGCGAAGAAGGCCCTTCGGTTAATAACCGCTGGTCTCCAGGACAGAGGTTTTGAGGTGACCGTTCCTCCGTTCGGATGGTATAAGGCCTTCGTGCTCTCCTGCAAGGGCCATCCCCTGGCAGAATCCTTCCGCGAAATCACGGGAAGGTTGAAAGCGGAGGAAAAGGCGGAAGAGGATTTCCTTGTTCTCACTCCAGACGGAGATGAGCACAATCCTCAGGAGTATGCCGCAGGGTCAGAGGCATTCCAGGTGATGATGAAGAAGGAGGCCCTCAAGGTGGAGCATGAGGCCGCGGAGAAGCCCGCCTATTTGCGTCTGTGCAGGAAGTTCGGTCTGGAATGGGAACCCTTGAGCGATGCTGGCCATATGAGGTACAACCCAATAGGTGCCCTGATCTTCGATCTGTGTGCGGACTACGCGACGATGGTTGTGAACTCGATAGGTCTTCCGGTCATGCAGATCAAGGGCACAAACATGTTCGATCTCACCGAGCCCGCAATCTCGGAACACGCGGAGCTCTTCGGTGACAGGCTGTACACCCTTGAAACAGAGAGAAAGTCCCTCGTCATGAGGTATGCTGCCTGTCATCAGCAGTTCGCGATGATCAAGGACTGGAACATGAGCTACAGGCAGTTGCCCTTCGGGGCCTTTGAGGTCGCGGATTCCTACCGCCTGGAGCAGTCCGGTGAGACGATGCTCGCCTTCAGGGTTCGAAGGATGAACATGCCAGACCTTCATGTCTTCTGCAGGGATGAGGATGAGGCTCGGGAGTGGTTCCTGCGCCTCCATGACAGAATCATGGAAGAGATAAAGGATTTGGGAAGAGACTACGAGATCCTCATCAACGTTTCCTCCAGAGAAGCATACGAACAGGAGAAGGGGCTCATCCTCGAGGTATTGAAGAGGGAGGAAAAGGAGGGGTTAATCCACTTCTATCTCAGCGGGAAGAACTTCTACTGGACTGTGAACATCGAGTACGTGATTCTGGACGCGATGAAGCGGGAGAGGGAAATCGGGACGGTCCAGATAGACGTGGGAAATGCGGAAAGATTCGGCATCGATTATGCTGACAAGGACGGCAAGAAGCGCTTCCCTATCATTCTCCACTCGGCGATGATTGGAACGATCGAGAGATACATCTACACGATTCTGGACGCAGCGGTCCAATTGGAAAAGGAGGGCAAGGTGGGTTACCTCCCGCTGTGGCTGACCCCCGAACAGGTGAGGTTTGTGCCCGTGTCGGACGAGTATCTTCAGAGGGCTTCCGAGCTTGGTGAGCAATTGAGGGAGAACTCGGTCAGGGTTGGCATCGATGATACGGGCGGGTCGGTCTCAAAGCGGGTGAGAGACGCGAAAACGGACTGGGTCTACTACGTCATAGTCGTGGGAAAGAAGGAGGTAACGAGCGACAACCTCGTCGTTTACGACCGTGAGACAGGAGAGGAGAGGGACATGACCCTCGATGATCTGCTTAGTGAGATACGGGAGAAGACAGATGGTAGGCCCTTCCGTCAGATGTACCTTCCTTCAGAGATTAGTAAGAGGCCCCAGTTCTGAAAAAATAAAAAAGGGGGGAGGAGGTTATCGTGATTCCTCCCAAAAAAAGAGGAGGAGGGTCATCGTCAGGTGACAAGTGATACTCCGTGAGTGAGGAGGGGTTCATCGTCATAGACTACCTGTCCAGATGAGGGACTGAGGAGATTGACCGAGTGCACTCCGGTGATTATGCTCATTACTCTGATCACGCCCTCGAAGTCAGGGTCCAACCTCGCCCCGAATATCACGTTGGCGTCCTCGTTGAGCTGGGAGGAGATTCCGTTCACGACCGAATAGGCCGTTCCGAGCGACAGACTTGGCCCAGAGGTGAGATGAATCAAGGCCCCGCTCGCATCAGTGTAGTCAATATCGAGCAGTGGATTGTTGAGCGTCTCGACGATGACTTGTTCTGGGTCGTCCGCGGAGTTCTCCCCGTAAAGGATAGTCGCGGTCTCACCTGTCGACATCATCGTCCTCACGTCGGCGAAATCCAGATTTATGAGGGAGGGAAGAGTGATCGTCTCAGTTATTCCCCTGATGACTTCTGAGATTAGCTGGTCCATGACACAGAAGGCTTGCTCGATGGGCAGCTTGGGGACCATTTCGACTAGCCTGTTGTTGTCAAGGACGATGACGCTGTCACAGTGGCGGCGGAGCTTCTCGAGCCCCTCCTTTGCCCTCAGGCACCTTCTCTTCTCCGCGTCAAAGGGCGTCGTTGCTATAGCGACGACCACGGATCCCATACTTTCTGCGAGTCTTGCCACGACTGGAGCAACCCCAGTTCCTGTGCCACCACCCATCCCTACTGTGATGAAGGTCATGTCGGCACCGCCGATGAGCCTTCTGAGATCGTCCTCTGCGAGGTGCGCGCAGCGCTCTCCGACCTCGGGACAACCGCCAGCTCCCATGCCGCGAGTGATGGCTCTGCCGATGAGGGCCTTCTTGTCCGCTTCGATGCGATCGATGTGCATCTTGTCGGTGTTTATCGCGACTGTTTCGGCACCGTGGACTCCTATCCGCTTGAGTCTGTCCACGCTGTTGTTCCCGGCACCGCCGCAACCAACCACGAGTATCTTTGGCTTTCCGAAATCTACGCTCATCTCGAAGCTCCTTGCCTCTTCTACCAGATGATTCAGGCCCATCTTCTCACCGTTCGTTAGAGTATGGAGGGAATGCGTTTCGCATTCCTCCTTCGTGCATCCCACTAGGTCGTTCCCTTCCAGGCTAGTCCCTTTTTCTTCCCACTACCTCCGACAAGCGCCTCCGAATGTACTCTCGTACGGCGTTCCTGACGGCATCCTCAACGGAAACCGAATCCCCGCTCTTGACGAGCTGTTCCAGGTTCACCACGTTTCCCTTCGGGAGCTCAATCATCATCTTGCGGATGTAGTCGGGCGCGAATTGCTGATCGATGAAGTTATTGATTGCGGCTCTGACGGCATCGGACATTGTTGCGAAATGCCCGCTCTCCACCAGCGCATGGAGAGCATTCACTTGTTCACTTGGCACCCTGACGGTTACTCTCTCTGATTCCGACGCCATGTTGGTTCCCTGTGGTTCCCGTCGGACATGATTTTCGTTTTTGTCCGACAATTGTCGGTAATACAGTATGCTATATAAATAGTTTCCGATTCTTGG
>JBHIBK010000125.1:0-5490 GCA_046759065.1 Thermoplasmata archaeon
CGAACGAAGCGCCTGTTAATGTCCCCATTCGTGGGGCCATGCCCAGGAAACCCGCGAGGATGTACACGACAATACGGGGCCAGTCCTACACCCGCAAGGAGTACATAGGCGGAGTTCCCGCCCTCAGGATCGTCCAGTTCGACATGGGCAGCACGGACACGGACTTCCCGGTTTCCGTGACCCTCGTAGCGAAGGAGGCGTGCCAGATAAGGCACGTGGCCCTCGAGGCCGCCCGCGTCACCGCGAACAGGCACATCCAGAAGCACGCGGGAAAGGACTATCACCTCAAGATAAGGATATACCCGCACAACGTGCTCAGGGAGAACAAGATCGCCCAGGGCGCCGGTGCGGACAGGATATCCGAGGGGATGCGTCACGCGTTCGGGAAGGCCGTCGGGACCGCCGCCAGAATCAAGAGAGGACAGGCACTCATAACGCTCAAGGTCAACCACGAGAATATCGCGGCCGCCAAAAAAGCGCTCAGAAAGGCCGGTGCAAAGCTCCCGACCCCGATAGGGATTCGGATCACCGAGGACGAGAAGAAGTGGGTCTGATTCCAGCAACCTTTTTTACAGAAAAGCACCTACCTGAGCACATGCCGTCTCGAAGGGTCGCCTTTCTTGATGATCTCTCCGCAGAGGAGCTGGAGGGGTCGGGTGTCACGATATCCACTCTCGCGAGGGCCAGGCGGGTCGCGACCATTCCCAAGGGCTTTGTCATCTCCCATCCGGTCTTCGACGAGTTCAGGTCCATGAAGGAGGGCGTCTCCGAGCGGCTGATCCCGTGGTCCGTCGAGCTGGAGATCGCGAGGGCGTTCGACAGCCTCGGCTCGAGCGTCGTCAACGTCATGCCAAGCCCTTCCTATCCATCGGAGATTTCAGGCTCCTACGTGTCGGACAAGGCCTCCTTGGTGACGGAGGTCAGGAAGACGATGGTGGAGTTCCTCTCGGAGGAGGAGGAGGACTACAGGAAAGGGAAGGAGGTGGCCGCCTACAAGCTCGCATTCCTTGTCCAGGAGATCCCTCCCCATAGCGCGTCTGGCTCTGTCAAGGAGGCGGGCGAGGGGAAGTACGCCGTCAAGGCCCTGCTCGGGCTCCCCGTTGACCTCAGCTCATCGGACACGATGACGATCGACGCGGAGGGTTCCGTGGTCGACAGGAAGATCCTCTCGCAGGAGAAGAAGTGGGTCGCAGAGGAGGCGGGGACGGAGGAGGTCGACATCGAGAAGGAGCTCAGGCGTGAGGCGAAGGTCCCACCAGACCTGCTGAAGAAGCTCTCCGCGCTCGGTGAGCGGCTGACCAGGAAGATAGGCCCTGGCACCTTCTACTGGTACCTGAAGGATCGGATCTTCATCGTGTGGAGCGTCTCCCTTGCCGAGGGGGCGCCAGAGCCCGCTCCGGAGCAAATCGAGACGGTCGAGGTCAAGAGGCAGATCCCCCCGAGGGGGACGAGCATCTTTCTCATGTCCAAGTCCCCGCCAGAAAGCTTGGAGGAAGCGGAGATCCAAGGGCTGTTCCTCGTTCCGTCCGAGGATGCTCAGCCCGTCGCGGATGATCTCCTCAGGCTCTCCAAAGACCTGAGGCCGAGGCCGATGGTCGTCCTGGCGGGCGACAAGGGCATGGAATCTTTGGCGGGCGCACGCAAGGAGGGCGGCGAGAACATATGGCCGATGTTCGGTGCCACCGCTTCGCATTCCGAGGAGATCGCGAAGTCCGCAGCGGAAAAGGGGCTCAGGCGGTCGAAGGAACTTCCGTTCTGGTTGGAGGCCGGTTCCCCTACATCGCTGCTTCTCCTCAAGGACATGGCGGGCGCATTCAACGGTGTGTTCATCCCGATCGACGAAATCGTGAACAAGATGGACGCTCCCGAGGACAAGCGGTTCGGCATGGCCCTCTCCGCCGTTGGTGCGACCGTGGACGAGACACACGAGCGCGGTCTGGTCGTGGCGATAGGGACCCACAACCGCGAGCGGCTCGCGGAGCTGTGGAGATACTGCGGGGAGAAGGGGATTGACATACTCGCCGTCGAGGATGACCTGATGGAGGATGCGCTGTCCCTGTGGCGGGCAAAGGAGACATAGCCATGTTGGAAAAGGGAATGGATTACGACGATGTCATATCAGAGGTGGAGAAGGCCCTTTCGGAGGACTTCCACTTCGAGGACGGGAAGATACTCGGATCGATGTGCACCCAGCCCCTGGACGTGGCGATCGACACGCACGGCATGTTCATCGAGAGCAATCTGGGGAACCCTGGTCTCTATCCGGGAACGAGGAGGCTTCAAGCCAAGATAGTCGAGATGGTGGCCGACCTTCTGAACGGAAAAGGTGTGACAGGCCGCGTCCTGGAGGGCGGGACCGAGGCGAACCTGACGGCCCTCTGGGTTGCGAGGAACCTGACGGGAAGAAAAGAGGTCATACTGGGACAGAACGCCCACTTCTCCATCAGAAAGGCGTGCGACATCCTGAGGATGGTCCCCAGAGAGGTTCCCGTGGACGAGAACCACGTGATGGACGTGAGGGACGTGGAGCGGCGCATCGGGGAGGACACGGCTGCCGTGGTAGCAACGGCGGGCACGACCGAATTCGGTCTCGTAGACCCCATAGACGAGCTTTCCCGCCTGTGCGAGGACAAGACCTGGCTGCATGTTGACGCTGCTTGGGGCGGATTCATCCTTCCCTTTGTGGACGATGTTCCGGTCTTCGACTTTCGCAACAGCGGCCTGAGCTCGATGAACATTGACGGTCACAAGATGGGCATGTCGACGATCCCGTCCAGCGTGTTCCTGCTGAGAAAGGAAGAGGACCTCCAGAACATAGCCTTCGAATCACCTTACCTGACGAGCGTCTTTCAGACGACTGTGTTGGGCACGAGGTCGAGCGCGGGCGTCGCCTCCCTGTACGCGACCATCATGTCCATGGGAAGGGAGGGGTACAGGAAGAACGTCGATGAGTGCATGAGGAGAACGAGGATGCTAGCGAGAGCCGTCAAGGACATGGGCATCGGTCTGGTCACGGAACCGGTCACGAACATCTTGGCGGTCAGGCTCAGGGACCCTGTGGGCGTGAAGGAGCACCTCGAGAGAAGGGGATGGCACCTGTCCCTGGCCAGGCATCCGGAGGCGCTGAGGTTGGTGATCATGCCGCACGCCACGGACGAGGCGCTCGACGTCTTTATCGAGGACATGATCAGCGAGTGCAGAGAACTGGGTGAGATATGATCGGAGACTGGGAGATCCAGAAGATGGCGGACGAAATCTCCCGCCTGAAGGCTGAGAGCGTTGCCATCCAGTTCCCCGACGGCCTAAGAAAGAGAATGGTGAACGTGGTCCTCGAGCTCAAGAAGAAAGTGGATGTTGATGTCTACCTGTGGGGCGATCCCTGCTACGGTGCATGCGACGTTGCCGATGCCCCGGCGGACCTGATCTTCCATCTCGGCCATGCCCCGCTTCCACACATCGAGTCCGAGAGGGTCGTCTACATGGAGCTGCCATCCGAGCTGCCCGAGACGGACATTCTCGAGAGGGCGATCCCTTTGTTGGGAGAGAAAGTGGGCCTCATTTCGAGCGTGCAGTACGTCCCTGAACTCCTGCGGGTCAGGCAGTTCCTCGCGTCGAAGGGCGTAGCGGGGATGATCGGGGAGGGTGACTCCAGGATATCCTATCCGGGCCAGGTTCTGGGGTGCAACTTCTCTTCCGCCAGGTCGATAGCGGACGACGTGGACGTGTTCCTCTATATCGGCGGCGGGAACTTCCATCCGATCGGGGTTGCCCTGGCAACGGGGAAGAAGGTCATCGTGCTCGACCCGGAGAGAGAT
The DNA here is from genome assembly GCA_046759065.1 of Thermoplasmata archaeon. Classification (GTDB taxonomy): domain Archaea; phylum Thermoplasmatota; class Thermoplasmata; order RBG-16-68-12; family JAGMCJ01; genus JAGMCJ01. The sequence goes on from JBHIBK010000125.1 coordinate 3,816, forward strand.
GAGGTGCGGGACGTCGAGGACGTTGTCGACGAGATGAAGCGGCTGAGGTTCGCGGCCATGGAGAAGGCCAGGTCCGCAGGGGTCTTCGGCGTAATAGTCTCGAGGAAGATCGGTCAGGAGAGGCTGAGACTCGCCGACTCGATAGAGAGACTCCTCGGTGAGAAGGGCAAGAAAGCAGTCACGATAATGCTTGACTACGTCACACCAGAGAATCTCATGGGACTAGCGGTCGATGCATTCGTGTCCACGGCCTGTCCGCGGATAGCGATCGACGATCAGGCGAGGTTCGACAGACCGATCCTAACGCAATCGGAGCTGAGAATCGTTCTCGGCGAGCTGGAATGGGAGAACTACAGCTTTGACGAGATCATCGAGAGTGATAGCTTTAATAGTGCCTGAAACATGGTGAGGGCATGAAGCTCGAGATCGACGGATGGAAGTCCCGAATCGGGTTCTCTGCATCGCATATCGTCCCGACCTCCGAGAAGTGCGAGAGGCTTCACGGTCACGATTACGCCGTTCACGTCAAGATCAAGGGGGAGCCGGATTCCTCTGGGATGATAATGGACTTCATAGTCCTCAAGAGGGCGCTCAGGGAGGTGACCGAGGAGCTGGACCACAGGGTGCTGCTTCCCGCCAGGAGTCCCCATATGAAGATCGAAGAAGGAGAGACGATACGCGTCATCGTAGGAGAGAAGAGCTACAGCTTCCCGCCAGAGGATGTCAGAATCTTGGACATAAGGGCAGCTAGCGCCGAGCATCTCGCGAGGTTCATATTGAAGAGGCTGACCGAGGAGATCGATCTACCCGCCAACGTCCGCAAGATCAAGATCGGTGTGGACGAGGGTCCGGGACAAGGCGCCTGGGCATCGGTCAGCAACAGACCTGCATGAATACAACACACCAAAGGTGGTGCCATTCTATCGTCCGCAAGCTTCAGATGAGGCGAGGATGACTCCGATTCAGAAGTTCACCTGTAATGGGGAATAGCATCCCCCCGTCCCATTCGCATGGAGAGGGCAAAGGAGATGGAGGGATACTTAAGATTGAACGCCCTCAGGGAGTCAGGTGAGATCGACTTTCACTGGAGATGCTTCATCCTTCTCCGACTGTGGGCTCTTCTTCGAAGAAGGGTTCCTCTGCAGGCTTCCTTCCCCTGGCCATGAGTGCTATGACGACTATGATTATGATTACTATGACAAGGATGAGCCACCAGTACTCGCTGAGGAAGTCAGGACCTTCTTCTGGCGCTTCGCTCACTGTTATTGAGAGGGTGTCCGTGTCCGTTGCATCGGAATCGTCGGTGACGGTGAGTGTGACCGTGTACGTTCCTGCCTCCGAGTAGGCGTGGGTCGTCGTGGAACCAGTGCCGTGGGCGCTCCCATCGCCGAAGTTCCAGTCATAAGAGGCTATCGTACCATCTGGGTCACTGGAGGCGGTTCCATTGAAGGTTACAGTTTCGTCCACCTCGACCTCTGTCTTGTCCGCGCTTGCAGAGGCCACCGGATCCTGATTTACCACAGGTTGCTCGAACACCAGCTTGAAGACATCGCTGAGTGTGGTCGAATGACCCGAGCCACCCGCATCGTCAAAGACGGCGACGCCGAAGAAGTACTCTCCCGCATCAGTTGTGTCCGCGAACTGAAGATCGTCACCGTTGCTTGTGTTCAGAGCT
>JBHIBK010000126.1:0-5392 GCA_046759065.1 Thermoplasmata archaeon
CAGGGGCGAGGTCATCGAGTGCGAGAAGAGGGAGAAGCCGGGGGGCATCCTCTGGGATGAGCTCGACGATGACAAGCTGGAAAGCATCCCGGTCCTGAGAGGCCTGTCGGAATCGCGAAAAGGCTTTAAGTGAGCGGGTCGTTATTGAGAACGCCAGGAGACCGTGGACGGCTGACGGTGCCTTCGGGCGCTGAGGAAAGTCCCCCCTCCTACAGAAGGTGGACTGGTGCAAGCCAGTTGTCCGAGAGGGCAGGCAAGGGCGCAGAAACGACACAGCTGCTGGACAATGCGATGATTCGCCAGGCGATGAGGTCTTCAGCGGATCTGGTGAGACGGCGACTCCCCACTGGAGCAAGTCCAAATAGCGAAAGCAGGTAGGACGCTTAGTCGAATGCCGTCGGAACAGAAGGGGGCTTACGGCGGTGACCTGGTGTCTTCCCCATTCCCCTGCTAATATGGCGGTCACTTCTTCTCTTTTAGCCTGTCTTCTATTTCCCCAACGAATTCTGAAGCTCTACGAAGCGACTCCTTGGCCTCTTCACGTGACACTTCCCTCACCTCTAGCCCATACAGTGCCTCATGGCGATCAATGCGCATGGAATCGAGCCAACTCAAATAATTGACTCCAAGAATGTGGTTTCTCACATAGTGCTCCTTCAGGTACTCAATAACGCATACATGGCTCCGCTCAAAGATCCCGTCCTTGAACAGCAAGGCCCTTGCGCCCTGAAACATCCCTGTGTAACAGAACAGTGTCGACTCCATGTAGAACTCCTTGTCCATCAACCTCTTCGCTCTATCCGAATCCATTCGTGCAATCTCCATGGCTCTCCTGACCTTGAGCAGGTCGGGACGACGCCTTCTCAACAAACCCTTCTCAAAACAATCCTCAAGTCTCATTCAACCACAGGCCTTGTCCCATACAGTACGATGCCCTCCGTGATGATGTCCAGATAGAAAGCCCTATTGTTCTTGGTTTGCTTGGTCCAACCTGCCCTGCTGAAGTTCATGGTGTTAACATCAATGCCCAGTCTCTTCTCAATGTCGCTTGTTTCCACTTCATTCGCGGTTGAGATGATCAAAAGGTCAAGGTCGCTATGCCTGTCGTTCTCACCCTTCGCATAGCTCCCGTAGAGGACTATTGAGCTAGTTCCGGGAGCATTTTCGACAAGGGATTCTACCACCGAGTTCTTCGCCAGCCACGAAAGATTATAGGCTATCTTTGCGAAACGGTATGCCTGACTATCCGTATTGGCGCGATACAGGATTTGGTTCTTGATCTCCTCCCTCAATATCAGATTGTCTCCTAAGAGAGCGTCAAGAGAGCGCTTGAGGGTCATAGGGCTCATCTGCAGAAGGCGCGCCATTTCTCTCAAATAGAACCTCTCATTTGGAGCAGAAAAGAAATGCTTGAGAACTCTCAATTGTGTAATCTTCTGATACAGGTGTATCATATCTTAGCACATGTGTATCAGAATATATAACGCTTTCCCCGATCGGTTCTAGGACTCGATTTAGGACTTCTCAAACACCCAGAAAGAGGAGAATGGGGGCTGATTCATGAACCCTTTCATCGAGGGGTTCCAGAACATTTCTTCCACAATCGGATAGGATCCTGCCGACAGAAGGGGGCTTACGACGGTCACCTGGCACCAGCTCTTTCCGTCTTCTCGAAGAGACTCATCATCCTCTCCACGAAGTCCCTCGCCACCCTCAAGCAACTCTCCGCCTCCTCTCCTGTGCTCGAGTAGGCCAGGTCATACTGCCCCGCGTGCCTCACATCCCTTATCCTGTCCAAGAGGTCGATCCACTTCTGCTCGACATGTTTGCTGTCGACGTAGCGCTCCAGGTACCTCGCCAAGCAGAAATGGCTCTTCTCCCGCACGCCGTCTCGGAACAGGATGGACCTGGCGGAATGGAACATGGCGAGATACGAGGAGTAGACACACGAGTTGTACGCTTCCGAGTCCAGGTTCTTCTGTGCTTCGTCCAGAACTGCCCTTGATTTCTTCAGGCTCATCGCGCCCTTTTGAGCAGAGGCCTTGATATGCCGCAGCAGACCTCGTTCAAAGCACTCTCTCCAATCAAGCAATGTCCTCACCCCACAGAAGGACCGAGTCCCTGGTCAGAGCGGAGAAGAACACGTCGTCTTTCACTAGCTCCCGGGTCTTGGCCGGAGTGAGAACGAGCAGTCGTATCTCGCATCCCAACATCCTTCTCAACTGGGCGGACAGTCTCGCCAAGTATTCCTGTGAGGGATACTCCTCTGCCTTGACCCAGACATCCGCATCGCTCTCGATGGTGTTCGTGCCTCGAGCCCAGCTCCCATAGATGCCTATGCCATCTATCATTTTTCTGTCTATCCTTCGGAGATTGACTTTGCTGAGGTTGATTATCTTTCTGACTTGCCTCGCTGCGTAACTGTCGCTTGGAGAGTAGACAGCACCATCGCTCCTTTTCACGATCCCATTGTCATGCAGTGTTCTCATGAACTTCGAAACGAGACCCTTGCTTACGTTGAGCTCCTTCGCGATGTCTGTCACTCGGAGACCCTCTCTGCTCATGACGTGTTCAAGAATCCTCAACCTCTCTCTGGTTCTGAAAAGGCTCACGAGGTTCATAGTATCCAATCTTGTTCACAGTATATGAACTTTCTGTTCACACACCGAGAACTTTCTGTTCACGCAGCGTGACCGCGGGAGAGAGTCTGAGGAATCATCGGGCAAGACGGTGATCTGAGACTTCAGCGGATTTGGTGAGACGGCGACTCCCCACTGGAGCGAGTCCAAAAAGCGAAAGCAGGTAGGACGCTTTGTCGAATGTCGTCTGACCTCAAGGCAGCCATCGGCGGTCAGTTCGCTTCCCCCGCGGGCCGCTTCCTGAAAATGCCCGTATGGCACACTGTCATGTCTTGGGAACGCTCTCGACTGCACGGCCTCTGCGAAAGCAATTTCTTTATATTCGAAGGTCATGTACAGGTGACCCCCAATAGGGAGGTCGGAGGCGGATGCATGACAATGGTTGGAAGGATAGTAGGAATAATAGGTGGACTACTGACTTTTGTGGGAGCACTGCTGCCCTGGGCGACTGTCGAAAGCGCTCTGATATCACCCCAGACACAGACTTTCATGGGAGCGGCGACCGGTATTGGCGGAATCCTGGTCCTGATATTCGGCATTATCGGTCTCATACTGGTCGCGACTGGCAAGAGGGGCCCCGCCATAGGAGGCATCATCCTCGGAGTTCTTGCTCTCATATTTGCGCTCCTCGCGTGGGTTGGACTTGCAGCTTGGGCAGAGGTTTTCGGAGGACTTGGATCTACGCTCACCACCGAGTACGGGATATACATCAGTCTAGTTGGCTCGATAATCTTGATTATCGGCTCTGCTCTCGCCATGGGAGAGGCCAAGAAGGCTGAGGTTCCGATGGCTCCCCCAATGGCTGCCCCCATGGAGCCACCGATTGAGCCCACTATGGAACACACGATGGAAGAACCTCCAGAGCCCCCGATGGGAGAATAGGACCAAGGCTATATTCTCCACAAAGACCCAAAACGGGTAAACCGTGGAGGACTGCCTAGGTGATTCTCCCTTCTCAATGCTGGGAAGATTCTCGCAGCTCGGACCGGAAGGTTCGAAGGCGAACGGCGAGACGTAGCCAACGGCAGCAATCATTGGGAAACTGTGAGTTTGCGCATCAAATAATACTTTCCGTCTCTGAGCAGACCCTGTGCGGCAAAGAGACAATCAGCGGTCACCGGTGGCATCCAACACTGCTCTGGTGCCCAAGAACGAACACTCAAGATCGGTTCTCCATTGCCCTCTCATCACTGACATCAACCCGCATTCATCTTGATTCGGTTGGCAATGCGACCCCCAGCTGAGAAGCGTCGCGAGAAACGCAACAAGAGAGACTAGAACTTCCTGTGCTCCCCGTGCCCAGGCCTCAGGCACGCGCCGTGAGTGCACGTATCGAAGAACTCGTATACGATCTCTGGCACGCCCAACTTCACGGGAAGACCGTATCCCTTGATCGCGTCGTACGAGATGGGCTCGTCGTGAGAGATGTAGCCGCCCGTCAGGTACTCAGCCAAGCTCTTGGCCTCCTTGGCCTTCATCCTTCTCTTCAGTAGCCAGCGAATGAACTCCTGGACCTCGACGATGGACAGCTTGGCGATGTCCGCCAGAACGATGGTCTTGTCCTCGACCGCCTGAATGGGCTTCCTCTCCAGGATGGAAACGAGCGAGTTCGACGGGAGGCCGTCTATCTGAGGATCCAACGCACCCATGACGCTGAAGCGCTCCATTCGTATCTCATCCGCGGCGAGGGCTATCAGTGTCCCGCCAGACATCGCATAGAAGGGGATGTGCACCGTCACCCTGCCCCTGTGCGTCTTCAGCGCGATGGCGATCATCTGAGCCGCGAGCGCAACCCCGCCAGGCGTGTGGAGTATGAGGTCTATGGGCTGGCTCTTCCCCGCCCGTTTGATGTTCAGCAGGACCTTCTCCGAGTCCTCTATCTCGATCGCGGGATAGTCCTTGTCCTTGATCCACGGCTCCCTCCTGTGCACGAGGGTGACCACCTTGGATTTCCTCTCCTTCTCCATCCTCGCGATTATCTGCTCCCTTCTGGCAAGTATCTGTTCTCTGAGCTCCTCCCTCCATCTCCATTCCCGGTCTTCCTTGTTCATTCGATCACTTCCTGAGCCTCAGCAAGGGGACGAGGAGCAGGGATGCTCCCGCGATGACGAACGTCCCCTGAACACTCATGAACAGAGTGAGCAGCAGACAGAGGAACGCTCCTAGTGTCCTCCCCGCGTTTAGCATAAGTTCTCTCCCCATTATAGCATTTGCTGATGAGGGCGCCCGGTCCACCGCGAGGGCGAACAGGAAAATTGCCAACAGCGGGAGGAAGAAGTATATCGCTCCGATCGCGAGGCCGAACAGCAGGAGGTCAGAGACGAACGCAGCGAGGAAAAGTAGCGGTCCGCAAACCAGAGCCGCCAGATTGATGAAGAGCATTCGGTTCCCCTTCCTGTCGGAGAGCTTTCCCGCTACGACCGACATCACGCCGCCCGCCACGCCGAGAACCGCGAGTATCTTGCCCAGCTCGAACTCCTCCCCCACGAAGAAGAAGGTCGCGAGCGGGAGGGCAATCGCGAAGACGCCTTCCTGAACGCCTTCAAGGAAGAAGCCCCCGGACGTGAACGACCGCATCTCGGTGAAGCGAACCTTGGGGGCGTATTTCTTCGCATTTTTCTTCCACGTAAGGAGCACGATTGCCGAGTTCAGAATGAGCAGGAGCAGGGCCACGGAGAACAGAACATCGTATCCCAGGTTCTGGATGGTCGCGCCGCCCGCCAGCGGGCCGAGGAAGTACACGATGGGGAAGA
>JBHIBK010000127.1:0-5385 GCA_046759065.1 Thermoplasmata archaeon
GAGGAAGGTGCGGGTCAGCCCACAAAGACAAGTCCAGCCATCACAAGCAGACCCAACAGGAATCCCACGAGCTGGAAAGCGGACCTGCCAGGTTGGGTCTCTTTCTGCAGCTCGGGAATGAGATCCGATCCCGCGATGTAGATGAATGCCCCTGCCGTGAATGGCAGGAGATGCCGGGACAGCTCCGGAAGCTGCCCGCCAATGAGAAGAATCAGCAAAGCGCCGACGATGGCAGCTGAGGCACTCAGGAAGTTGTACTGGAGCGCCTTCTTCTTCGTGTATCCCGCGTGAACAAGCACACCGAAATCACCGATCTCCTGAGGGATCTCGTGAAAGAGCACGGCGAGGGTCGTGGCTATTCCCAGGGGCACGGAGATGAGATAGCTCCCCGCGATTATCATCCCATCTATGAGGTTGTGAAGGCCATCGCCCACCAGGTTCGTGGTGGCAAAGGCCTTGGGGCACTCTCCTATTTCGGCCGCCCCGCAATGATGCCAGTGGACGAACTTCTCCAGCACGAAGAAGATGAGTATGCCAAACAGGATCCCGCCCGAAATCTCCATGCCGAACGAGCCACCCTCGACCGCCTCGGGCAGGAGGTGAATGAAGGCGTCTCCGAGCAGGGCTCCCGCCGAGAAGCTCACCAGTATGAGAACCATTCTTCTCAACTTGTCCTCTCTCACGGATATGAACACCAAACCTATGACGGAGAGGATACTGACAAGGGCAACGCTGAGGAGAGAGTACATCCAGGGAAGGCTCAAATCCAAGGACACAGAACGCGAAGAATAGCAGCACTACATTAATTTTGTCTTTGTGAACCCTGCGGAGAAGACTCGGGAAAGATGTCGAGCACGTCAAAAACCTCATGATCACCGTTACAGCCTAAAGGGGGGCGCTGTTTTTGACGGCGTAAAGGAGGGTTTGCGCTTAACGGGCGTGCTCGACACCCGAGTCGGAAGTTATTCCGTCCTCTATGTAATTCTAGTAGTCGGCATATTAAATATTTTCTTGTGCGTTTCTCTAATTCCCCTTTAAGTCTTTCGGTCGCTCCTAGCTCCATTCTGGGCTAGTCCATACTCCGAGACCCGTGAGGATTCTCTTCCCTCTTCGCAAATTGGGGACCCAAAAGGACGTAGGCGGCGATCAGAGAAATGCCGATGAGGGTGAGGGGATAGGCGGCGGAATTCGGAGGGGAGGGCAGGGAGAGTGCCGATGCTACGACCATCAACAGAGTGCCCGCGACGGCAGGTATGACAAGCAGGCCGGTGAGCTTTGGGTACGGAAGGCTGGTAAGCATCAAGCTGCCCGCGAGCGCCATCGCAGCCAGTACGAGGATTCGAGAACCCACATCGACTGCCATCTCATTCGCCATCAATAGGAAGACCGCGAGCACGAGAAAGGCCGCCCCGGGCGTGGGGAGTCCCTCGAAGTGCGGTTTCTGGAATCCCTCTTCCGCGAACCTCGCCAACCTTATGAGGCCCGTGGAGACATAGAATGTGGGAATGGAAACGGCCATGGCGTTCTCCCAGGAAATCCAGGCTGAGCCCCTTGAGATGTCATAGGCTACCGTGTAGACCAAGGTTGCGGGCGCAAAGCAGAATGAGATGGAATCAGCGAAGAAGTCCAGGTATCGCCCGAACTGGTGTTTCGTACCGAACCTCCTCGCAAGGGCACCGTCCAGACCATCCAGTATGACCGCAACGAACAACAAGAGGCTGGCGAGGGCGTATCTGCCGTCGACGACGTAGGTTATGGCCAAGAACCCGAGCAAGGCGTTGGCCATCGTAGCGAAATCCGCCGCGGACATTCTCCTAGCCTTCATCGACGACCTCCGCGATCTGCGATTCGCCAGCTTTGACCTTCATGTCCAAGGTCGAGATGATCCTGCAGCTCTCGGGGAGCAGCAAATCGACCCTCGACCCGAATCTGATGATTCCCATCCGCTCTCCCTTCCTCAGCTTGTCCCCAACCTTCACGTAGGGCAGTATCCTTCTCGCTACGATTCCGGTGATCAAGGTGACGCTGAAAACGCCGAGCCCGCTTGAGATGACTATCTCAACCCTCTCGTTCGTTCCAGAGACATCTTTGTATGCGGGTCGATGCCTCCCGCTCTCCCGCCTCACGCTCAGCACCTCGCCCGCATGGGGAGCTCTGGTGACGTGCACATGTCGGAGACCCATGACGATTGAGAGTTTCCGATTCGCCTCGTCAACGAAGGCAATCCTCCCGTCAGCGGGGGACACGACGCCCTCGCCAACGTCTCTTTCTGGGTCCCGGAAGAAGACGGCCATGAAGATGGTGAAAAGAAAGAGAAGAGCCGAAATGACGTAACCGATGGCCGATTTGAGCCAAAAGGAGACGGACATGAAGACCACTGCCAGTGCAAGAGGAGATGCAAGCCATGTGGAACTCCCCCTGGCAAACACATTCTCCCCATAATGTGCAGAGAATAAGGACTTTTGGGATGACTCGGGTATGACCCGTCCACAACGGTGCGGTGCCGCCATCTCGCGCGGATGAGGGTCAACGGACAACCTGTGTTCCACCGCTTGGGCGCAGGAAAGGGCTTTTGTGAACGATGAACATCTCATGATGAATGGAGCTCGAGTACGACGTTCTCGTGATAGGTGCCGGTCCCGCAGGAAGCACCGCGGCCAAATACGCAGCCGATGCGGGAACCGACGTTCTACTTATCGAGAAGAGACAGGAAATCGGAACGCCCGTCAGATGCAGTGAGGGTATCGCGAAGAGGTGGCTCGATGAGATGGGATTGGATCCTTCCAGTAGGTGGATAGCTCACGAGGTCGACGGGGCCAGGATAATCAGCCCTGACGGGAGCTGCCTCGAGGTCGACGAGAGTTTGGCGGGGAATGAGTGCGGTTACATCATCGAGCGAGACCTCTTTGACAGGGCTCTTGCCAAGCGGGCGATCTCGGCGGGCGCCAATCTCACGGTCCGGACGAGCGCGACGAGTCTGCTCTTCGACAACGGAAGCATCGCCGGTGCCAGGCTCAGCTCATTCGGGAAGACTTTCGATGTGAAGGCCAAGATGGTGATTGGTGCCGACGGTTACGAATCGCAGGTGGGACGGTGGGCTGGAATAGATACATCCCTCAGGCCCAGAGACATCGACTCCTGCTTCCAGTACACGCTCGTCGGGATAGAGGGCGATTGCAGATACAACCACTTCCATCTTGGAAGCCACGCTCCTAGCGGCTACATCTGGGTGTTCTGGAAAGGAGAGGACATCGCCAATGTGGGCATCGGTGTGCAGCTCAGCAAGGTAAGGGAGAAGGGGCAAGCACGGTGGCTGCTCGATGATTTCATCTCCAAGAGAGAGGAGTTGAGCAGGGGGAAGATCGTCGAACAGGTCTCAGGTGCTGTCTCCGTTTGCGCCCCAATCGAGCGGACCATCGCTGACGGACTGATGCTCGTGGGGGATGCCGCAAGGACCACCGATCCGATAACTGGCGGGGGAATATACAACGCTTGCATAGGTGGGAAGATCGCAGGCCAGGTCGCGGCCAAGGCCGTCGAGTCGGGGAATCCCTCTTCTGCCTTCCTGGCGAAGTATGAGAAGCTGTGGCGGGACAGGCTCGAAGAAACGCTGTACAGGAACTGGATGGTAAAGGAGAAACTCACTACGCTCACGGACGAGCAGTTCGACAACATAATCTCAGCGATATCGGACTATGATTGGGAGAAATTGAGCGTCCTTGAAATCCTCATCGCGGTTAGAGAGAAATGCCCTGAGCTTCAAACCGATGTTGAGGAAATCCTAGGCATCCAAGTTCAAAACTGGTCCAGGTCTGCAGTTTGGCGTTTCGACCACGCTGGCTTAGTTCTCGTCTCCCTTCTTCTTTGGTTTCTTGAGGGGAGTTCTCCTTGTTTTCGACTTCCCTTTGGAGTCCTTTGATATGAAGTCGTAGGGGTTCTCTCTCATCAACATTGAATGTCCTCAATTCTATTGATGTCTTACGAACTAAAACATATTGCGAGACGATTATCAGGGCTGATAATTAATTCCTGCGTGGCGGAACCGTCTAGTCCGTTGAAAGGTCCTCGCCTCCCTCAAAGCAGATCTGAATGAGGCTGTAGAGATCCTCAAAACCGAGGAGGGCATCCGACGATACCGGGGTCAGACCGCGATAGGCTCCCACTTCATCCAGGGCCCCCAAGAAGCCAATGCTTGGGATCCCTGACGGATCTCCCATCTCCTCCACCAGGGCGTCGTAGAGCGTTTCGGAATGGGATGCCCAACCGAGGACTGTAGGGACCTCCTCATCGGATATGAGGTCCGCCTTCGACAAGATATTTATCAGAGGAATCGGGAATCGAAAGCCAGTTGTCACCGAGAGCATCAGTAGGGAGACCAAACCCGTGGGTTTTCTCGCAAGCTGCGGGTCGAGCAGAAAGAGGATGGCCGAGTCCTCCAATCCGAAAACCTCGACAATCTCCCTGCTCGACTCTCTGAATGCGAACAACTCCATCTGTCCCGGCGTGTCGATGAAGACGTAGTCAGTGTGGAACTCCTCCAGAGTCTGAACGATCTCTCTCACCTGGAGGGCGACAAGGTCGGCGCACACTATCTGCGCTCCGTTGGGGCCAAGCGAGTATTCCTGCATCACTCTTTCCAGGGTTATCCAGTCTCTTACATCAATCTCTGGATCGTACTGGAGATCCTCCACACCGGGGTCCAGGTTGACCGTAATTGAGTCGAATCCCTGGGTACTCATCCATGTCTTGAAGGCATATGTCATCGTCGTCTTTCCGCAGCCCGCGGTTCCAACGAGGAAGAGGTGTCTTGGCATGTCGATCGCTCAGCGGGCCTGGGGGGATTCGAACCCCTGACCTATCGGTTAAGAGCCGATCGCTCTACCTGGCTAAGCTACAGGCCCATGTTCTGATATCGGGGAACGGACTCAATATGCAACCTTAGTCGATAAAGATTGCGGGACGCCATGGTCTCGCGGACTTCGCCCTTTCCTTGGGATCGTAGCGTCCTGAATCATCCGCGGCGAAGATCGAGACATCGCATTTGAACTCCCTTTCTAGGAAGTCCCTAGACTCCTCGAGGTATTCCCTTTCGTCCATGCAGTGAGAGAAGAGAACGAGATCGGATGGTTTCATCTTGCCTATCTTCTCCACCAGATCGCGTGCATATCTGGAGGCTTCCTTTGAGCTCGCCTTGACCAGGTCGTCCTTCATTGCCTCCTTCATGAGGGCGCGGATTTCCAGCTTCCCCTCCTTCATCAAATCGATGGCAGTCTCGAACATTGTGGCCATCCACTTCGGATGCGTGTAGAACGCAAGCCTATCGGGCGTCATCCGGTCGCCTTAAGGATCTGCCTGACATCATCAAGCGCACTGCGGAAGAACCTC
>JBHIBK010000128.1:0-5384 GCA_046759065.1 Thermoplasmata archaeon
GCGTCGTTCATACCACTTGAGCAGGGGCCAGGTGACGGCCGTAAGCCCCCTTATGCTCGTCCCTGGCCCATTCTTAGGGTCCTCCTGATGAACTTGGCTTATTGCGGGGATCTGGTGGTTAGAGATTGGGGCCGGACTACTCGGTGTCTGTGAATCACTTTCGGCTACCCCCCCTGACCGGTCTTATAGGGACCCATCTGTTGGGCGCATCTGAGCATAGCGTCTCCCTCGCAGTATCAAACGGAGACCCGGAAAATGAGCTCGACATACGACCTCTTCCTCTGCCATAGCGGGGTCGACCGGGAGTGGGTCAAGAACCTGGCGATCCAAGTTGAGCGAGAAGAGGTCAACGGACGAAGACTAAGAGTGTTCCTGGACGAGTGGGACATTCGCCCAGGAGAGAATGTCATTCTCAGGATCAATGAAGGCTTGACGAACTCTCGCTTCGTCGGAGTGGTCCTCTCGCCGGAGATGGTGCAGGCCGAATGGCCTACCCTCGAGTGGACAACAGCGCTATACCAGGACCCGGCAGGCAAGCGAGGTAGACTCCTTCCCATCCTCCTCAGGGATTGCGACGTCCCACCGGTCCTCTCGGTTCTGAATCGGCTGGACTTTCGCCGTGACGCCTCTTGGAGGCCTGAGCTAGCCCGTCTTCTGGCAGTTCTGCGAGAGGCCCCCTTGCCGCGCGAAATCGAGCGACTTAGTGACGAACTCGTCGGCAGCGGAACGCGAGAACTCAAAACAGGGGAGAGGAGTTGGGAGCCCGACTTTCAGGAGGAGGAGATCGTGACTAACCTCTTTGGTATCGCCTCATTGCCAGAGTACGTTTTCATCGGTAACACCTGGGCGAGGCAACCAGGGGACATCTTCGAAGTGACCCGCGGCAAGCCGATTCCACCATTCGTGCTCCGGGAAGGTCGCATATACGTCTTCGAGGATCTAACGCGCCGACGCTCGACGCTCCGCAAGGCAGCTGCCGTAGCAGACGTTCAAACGTATTCCACCAAGCATCTTATCGATTCGGAAAGTACACAGGATTATGTTGTCGAACTCCTAAACCGAACCTTCTGGAAGCATTGCCGCTCTTTGGGGCTAGCCTTCGACAAAGTGTCGGGCAAACACTTCTCCTATGCAGAGAATGGCGAGCCTCGCACTTTTGGTTGGAAGCCCAACAAGCGTTGGAGCAATCGAGAGATCGCCCGACCTAAATTGTATGGCGGCAGAGTGCTATTCTGGGTCCATCTGGCCCTGCGCGCTCGCTTCACCATTCTGGAGTCGGACCCCTACCTGGTAATCTCACCATCGTGGTTTCACACTGTTGATGGAGTGGAGCCCGTTCCAATCGAACGAAGAGGTCCTCTCATTACTCGCCGAATCTATCGTGAGGGCAACGGTCGCGTTCTGAGCAACCTCCGCCTCTGGCTAGCATACCTGGGAGCGGGGACAGAGTCGATCAAGATGCGGACTGGAGGTCCGCCGTTAATCGTCAGTTGTCGGCCTCTCTCCGCACGTCTACCTCGGGGCATCATCGGGGACTACGGTAAGATTCGTTCGATTTTCGAGGAGGCCGAGGCTATCGACCTTGAGGGCATATTCCGACAGGGCATAGACGAGGCGTCTGAGGATTTGGGACTGGAAGATGAGAATGATGACGGACCATCCTAACGACGGAACGCAAAAGCCTCCAGTGGGTCAGGGGGGCCTCATCGCCTTTCTGTTGCCCGAACCGCTTATGGAATTCGGGGACAACGGACGCCATGTCGATCCGAAATTCGGCCTTACGCTTCACGGGCCGTATGGCGGCCACTCGAATACTCCCCGGCCTGGAGGCGGCGTGGTTCACCTAGGGATGGTCGGGGAGACGGACGTGTTGGACCAAGGTCTCGCTTGGTTCGATCGGTGTCAGACCTCGATTTCAGTCAGCGACCGGGACGCGTTTCTTGCGCCGCCCTTCCCTGGATTCCTGCGAGCCGTTGGGGTCACCTTCTCCATACCCGAGCCGCTCCGTAGCACAATTCCTGAGGATGACGTTGACGAGATCGAAGCACAGCCAATTCCCGTCAAGAGGGTCCAGCAAGGCGTCCAGCTCTACGCAGACCGGCTTCGCCGGTTGAAGGAGGTAGACGATCCTCGACCTAGCGCGGTAGTCTGTGCGCTGTCCAAGAGAATGATCGACCTCTGCTACATTGGACGACCGAGCTTTCTGAGAAGAGCGCGTCCAAAGCTAAGTGCCACACAAAGGCAGCTGATTGCAGCGATCCGGAAACATCGACAAGAATACCAAAAGACCCTCGGGGAGTGGGAGCCCGAACTAGCGCTGGACCAGTCCCTGATCGACTTGGCGGAGTCAATGGAAGCACCGAGGGATTTCTACCGACTACTAAAGGCCGAGGCAATGACCATTGGGATGCCTATTCAGGTCGCGAAGGAAGGAACCTTCCTCGGTGGCCCCGGGGTCGAGGATGACGCGACTCGCGCGTGGAATCTAGCTGTAGGTCTGTACTACAAGACACAAGGAACACCGTGGCGGGTGAGAGGTCTCGATCCTGGCGCCTGCTATGTTGGAGTGACATTCTTCAGAGACAGGCTTACGGATGCCCCACGGCTCAGGACAGCGATGGCGCACATTTTCACCGCATCTGGTGAGGGGCTAGTGATTAGAGGCGAACCCTTCGAATGGGACAGGAATCTAGGCGCTACTCCGCATTTGACCAAGGCCGCTGCTTCCTCACTGATGACAAGAGCCCTTGATCTCTACCGAGAGCATGCACAGCGAGATCCCTCACGGTTGATCGTTCATAAGACCTCAGTCTTCTGGAAGGATGAGATCGACGGATTTCAAGAGGCTTCGGGAGGCGTCTCTAAGAAGGACTTTGTTGCATTCAGAAAGCGGCCCTCACTCCAGACATTTCGACTAGGAGAGGCGCCCCCGTTGCGTGGGACCGTTATCAGCGTAGGGAAGGGGCGCTATCTTGTGTTCACTCGAGGCTACATCCCCTTTCTCAGAATGTACCCCGGGGCAAGGATGCCGAGACCCCTCGAAGTAATCCAACACATCGGCAGCTCACCGGCCCGCCAGGTCTGTAAGGAAATCTTGGCTCTAACCAAGATGAACTGGAACTCAGCAGGGTTTTGCAGCTATCTCCCGTCCACCTTAGCATTCGCAGCCAAAGTAGGGGACATTCTTGGATCGGTGCCTGAAGAAGTCATTGTTAGCCCTTACTACCGTCACTACATGTGAATCCCAGGAACTGTTGGATCCTGCGAGAGGCAGTCTGATCCCTTGACCCGCTGACACCCAAAGGTTTGTAGGGTCAGACGCAGCACAGTTCTCCCGCTGCGTTACACTCGATTACGTAGGCAGGTTCACGGACAAGTTATTATGAACCGTCGTTAGGTATACACCCTGGGGCACGGCCCGCGCTCGGACACACGTCTCACCACTTGTGTTCTTCGCGGGCACGGCCCCTCCTGTCTCATCACATTCGAGCGAACTGTCAACTTTCAGCCACCTCCCCCCATAACGCTTAACCCCTGAAAATCGATCATCTGGCCCGGTGAGACGTGTGTCTGGACGAGACACTGAGGAAGAGCGTGAGCTAGATACCTCGAGAGATACGGCCCAGGAATGGCACCGCGAGGGAAAAGGAACATCGAGCGTCTGGCCAGGACTCCCTGACAACTACCTTAGCCTAATTCGAGTAATCCTTCCGAGGCTAGATACCTCAGCCGCTTGGGGGGGCGTCATTCTCTCACTGCCTTACGTGGAACGTTTCAGAAGACTCCTCGTTTCGAAGATGCGGTCCCGGGCCACCTTGGGGAGCTATCTACGGAAGGTCTTACAGGCCGCTGCCGAAATGGAAAAGGACCCACGGCGCTGGACGGAGCGCGACCTCCGGGAGTGGCAATACACTATTGCGGAGCGGTATGCCCACAACTCCATGATCCCCTTCGCGGCCGCGGTCAATGGCTTCTGCAGGGAGAACCACCTCGTCGACGAGGACGGCGAACTCCTCCGCCTTGAATCACCGGACACTCGGGTCAAGCGGAAGGAGATTCTCACCCGCGAGGAAGTGGAGGCCATGCTGAGGGCGGCCCAAGCAGATGGCCCCCTCTACCATAGCGTGATGACCTTCCTCGCCAGACAGGTCCGAAGGGAGTCGGAGATCCGCCGTCTCGACATCCTCGATGTCGACCTGGACCGACGGAAGGCCATTATTCGGGACACAAAGCACGGCGATGACGATGAAATCGACCTCCTTGGCGCCACGGTCGACGCTCTGGAAACATGGCTCGCGGTCCGTCCCCTGTATGAAGACTCCTCGGACCGGTGGGGGAACCCGAAGGATCGGGACGCCCTCTTCGTCACCTCCTGGCGAGGGACCTATCGCCGGCTATCCAAGGGCGGCCTTTGGCGCCTAGTCAAACGTTACGCGTCCACCGCTGGGGTGGAGAAGCGGGTGACTCCACACCTGTTTCGCCACACAGGGGTGACGTGGATGGCAGAGAAAGGGATGAGCTACCGTCAAATCGCCCTCCAGACAGGTCATCGCGACCTTGGGACTCTGATGCGGTTCTACGACCACCCAGACAGAGAGAAAGCGAGGGAAGCTTTCGAAGCGGCCATGGCCGGGAACACAAAGGTGAAAGACAGGGAACTAAACATTGGCAGTGCCAGGGACATTCTCGGCTCCCTGAAGCGAGAAGACCTTCTTGCCCTCTTTCGCGAACTTCTCCTTATGAGGGGGAATGACGAGTGATGCACCTATTACAGGCAGGTACACCTCTGTTCTGCCTCGTCCTGCATGCCCACCGGGCGCAACACGTACAATGACCTTCGTTTGGAGCTCGAGGGGATTTACTCTCACGACTTCATGCAACGTCATTCCTAGAGTGAGTCCAGAGGCCTCGCGAGGAGGAGGTCCTTAATCGATTCGGGCTCCAAGTGCATCGCCACAATCTTAGTAAGCGCCCTATCCCTAGCGTCCTCCACGGGCATGCTGCTCATTGTTGTGCGGATGTCCGCCAAGACGAGTCTCAGGCGTTCGAATAGCCTCCTTGCCTCTTCAACGCCCCAAAAGTACAGACCCTGAGCGTGGGGAACTGCCTCAGGATCGATTGTTGATTTCGGACTCACCAGGATACTGAAGCGAGAGGCGACCCCTTCGAGGCGCGATTCACTTTCGGCCCAACGGAGATGACCTGCGGCCTGCCTGCAGTTCTGAACTGAAACACCTCCCTCTGGGGATTCTTCAGATTTACCCTCCAGGAGAAATGCAAGTCTATCACCTAGCTGCCACACACAATCGGGAGCGGCCGTGCTTCCGGGTTTCCAAGACGAGAACCCAAGGAAGCGTCCAAGCTCGACAAGGCCGTTGTCAAAC
>JBHIBK010000129.1:0-5378 GCA_046759065.1 Thermoplasmata archaeon
ACATCCAGCTTGCCATCTTGGTTCGCGTCCTCGAAGACCACGTCCGCCCATCTCAGGCTCGTCGGCAGGCCGTTCGAAATCTCAGTGTATCCAGTCACAAGGAATCCGGGGCGCTCGTTCATCCAGATCTCCACACCGCTGTCAAAGCTCGTGAGGAAGTCCATCTTGCCGTCATTGTTGAAGTCGCCCGCGTCCACATCGATGTAGTTTCCAACCGGCAGGCCCATCGAGGCCTCGACCCAGTCCATGCTCCCTCCGGCTCCGCCGTTCCCCAACCAGGCTCTCATTCCGAGGCCAAGATGGTTCGAGGCGAGAATGTCCAAATCCCCATCGTTGTCTGTGTCCTGCAATGAGACCCCGAGATAACCCATGGCGGTGGTGTCAAGCCCTGTGGAATCCTCCGTCCAAACCATGGACCCTCCAGCTCCGCCATTGCCGAGCCAAACCCTGACTCCGTTTCCCGAGTAGTAGGCCGTTGACACCATGTCCAGGCTACCGTCATTGTTGACGTCTCCAAGGTATGCGTTGGCATAGGAACCTGTGAGAGGCAGTCCAGTTCCCGTGTAGGCGTCCGTCCACAGAGAAGCGGGTCCCGTCCCTCCGTTCCCCGTCCAAGCCCTTATTCCATTGCCATTGTCCGCACAGACTATGTCGGGCTTTCCGTCGTGATTGATGTCTCCAACCGCGACGCCCCATGAATCACCGGACATTGGCAAGCCCACGGAGGAATCGGTCCATACGATGCTCCCGCCATCGCCACCGTCTCCCGTCCAAACTCGTACTCCAGCTGGGGTTCCTGCGACGATGTCCATTTTCCCGTCGAGATTGACGTCCACCGCTGTCAGAGCGGACCAAGCACCAGGAGTGTTGTCAAGCGTCCATGACATGGACCCGCCCCCACCTCCATTTCCCAGGTAGACCTCCGTCCCGACGACATCGAGATTGCCGTCGTTGTTGAAGTCCGCGAGTATGATGTCCGTGCTTCCTCCGCCAGCAGGGAGGCCGCTCGACTGCTCGACGAAGTTCCCGAGTCCGTCGCCAATATAGACGTGCATCCCGCCTCCTTGAGCGGCAACGTCCAACTTCCCGTCGTTGTTGACATCCCCAAAATACACTCCATAGTACTCCAAACCGGTGGGAAGGCCGTTCGTCACAGGAATCCAGTTGACGTTGGCATCGTCTATCGATTGAGCACTCGCATCATCCGATTCGCCGCTCGAGTGTGTCGAAGATATGGTCAGCAATGCATTCCCTATCAATAGCCCAAGGGCTGCAAGTGCGAACGATTTCTCCAAACGGCCCCAACTGCCGACCAAGCGCGGATGTCTACCCATTCCATCTCTCCTTCAGAATTCAGAGGGTTCTCATCACTCTCATGGTTTTCTGTCCATTTGCATCCTACGGATTGACCTTTCTGATCTTGAGCGGCGATTCAACATGAAAGCGTGTATTTAGCTGTTTTTGGCAGGTTACTTCTCATTGATTTCAGTAGTACAGACAGCAGAGAGCCATGGGGATATGGCAACTTCTATCGGAAGAATCGATTGTTCCGGATGCAGGAACCCTTGCCTGACGAGGAGTTCATGGGACGGACTATGCATTGCGGATGCTCCAGGTAGTATCACTTTCCACTTTTACCCAATATCCAGAACCTGGCTGCAGCGTGTCCCCATCACTGAGAATCGTCAGGAAGTACGGGCTCACCAAGGGCTCAAATCCTTCGACCCTATTCGCTCCCACTTCCGCTTTCAAATCAATAATCCTGAAAGAAGAGTCAAAGGACGGAAATCCCACGAAATTCCATCCAGCTTTCAAATTGATCTCTGTTTCAGAAGGGATTAGCCCCGCAATCGTGAGATCGTCCTCCATTGTGACATCGACCCACAACGCCATCTTGTGGTCGACACGATCGAGGTCGCTGTATCGCTTGGAGGGTGAGAATGTTTTCCAGCGGTCCGAAACATCAAATGCTTCATACCGCCAAACCAGGTCGAAACCTATTGTTTGCAGCACGGTCAGTAGGGTCTCATCGTGTTGGACCAGAGGAATCGATATGAGGTTCTTGCCAGCGAGCATATGATTCACGAACTTCGCCGCCCTGTTTGAAGGAACGCTCTCAACAAGACCATCACTTGCCGTCACATAGTAGAAGTAGTCGTTCGAATCGCCATGACCACATCCAATGCAGGACCAACTATACTGGGCCAAGTCCATGGCAACTACGCTATCCACGATGGAATAGAGCCCGTCATACTGGCTCGAGCTGTACACGAGATATTGAACAACATCATCATCACCGATGCCGTCGTCCGATGATCTATTCCATGATATCCTCACATCATTCAAACCTGGGCCTTCAAGAACCGCACTTGTGATCTCGGGTTTCCCGGGCCGATTCGTCGTCGTGAAGGAGAAGACGAGCTCATCTTCACCGAGTTCGCCACCCATACCGTCCTGATCCTGGTCGAGCGGATTTCCGAAGACATCTTTCGCCGTGGTGCTGAAAGTTACCCAATAAGTGGTACTGAAATCTAGGTCCGTCGTGGGGTTGAAGATCGACGTGTTAGTGTTCGTTTGATGGGTGAAGACACCAGCAGAGGCAAACCAGATTGTGAAGCCGTCCGTGTAGCTGAAAGAGTTTTCCACTGAACCCCAATCCATAGATTCACTCCAAACTACAGCAAAATCCGTATCGACGGGAACATTCGAAGCTGTTGGTGACCAGGTCAATCCAAAGGGAGGTTCGAAATCGCTGGGTGAGCCGAAACAGTATATTCTGCCGCCTCCGCCGTGGGTGCCCACATAGATCTTGCCATCAGAGACAGCGGGAGAGGAGTCTACATCACCACCGGTATTGTATATCCAATTGTACTGGGGCGAACCCGTCTGGACTGCATCAAAGGCGTACAGATAATTCGACCTGGAACCAATGAAGACCTGTCCAGAGGCTATCGCTGGAGATGACCATGTTTGCCCAATCGGGTATTGCCAAATCACATTGGTTGATCCGCCGTTTCCCCTGGAATCGAGAGCATACAAATTGCCCTCCACCGAGCCGACGAAAACCATATCGTAGGCAATCGCTGCTGAGGAGAAAAAGCTGGTAGGTGCACCGGGATAGAACTCCCATACAAGGCTGAGGTCCGTTGCATTCAGGCTGAAGAAGCGATTGTTCGGACTGGTGAACGAATAATAGCCGTTTCCCACATAGACCTTTCCCTCAAAGATGACAGGCGAGCCATACATGGCATATCCCGTAAAGAACTTGTTTTCCTCCGTTGCCACGGGCCCCGGTTGATCTATTAGGATTTGATATAGCCATCCATCACAGGCAGCAACGTACACATAGCCGTTCCACACCGCCGGGGCCGCGTAGAGACCATAGTTGGCTCCCCCTGACGATAACGTTTGAAATGTCCATAGAACCGTCCCGGTCCCCAGGTCGATGGCATAGACCTTTCTGTCACTACCTCCAATGAAGACTTTGCCCTCAGCAATAGTCGGTGTCCCATCTCCCCAGTTGAGATTTCCCGTGTTGACGGTCCACTTGATAGTACCATTGCTTGCATACAGACAGTAGATTCTGTCGCCACCGAAGACGAGGTATCCGTTCGCGTAGGCGGGAGAAGACGATAGTCCCTGACCTTGATTGACCCTCAATACGGTCTTAGTCTGCCAAGCAAGAGTTCCGTTGTTCTGGTAGAAGGCAAACATGTAGTCCCCTGAAACAGTACCAGCGCCTATGAAGACCATCCCACCGGCTATAGCAGGGGAACCGTATGTTATGGAGCCTGTGGTATTCCACCAAAGGACGTCACTCGTGTCCGGTGCCGGAGCGGGAGTAAAGGACCTGTGAAGAGGGTCGTAGAGGTGCATGGGCCAGGGGTAGATTGTTGTGTCAGTAGGAAGTGGAGTCTCTGGTCCGTCAATGCTTTCGAATGGAAGCGTCTCAGAATAGGTGCTCGACCGATCCGTGGCATACGGAAGTTGCAGAACGACAAGAAGTGCAGCCAAGTATGCAACAATGAAGGATTTTCTCGTCATGTCAAACGCACCTCCCTGCAAAATAGGAGAGGCGGTGCTTGAAATCCCTCGCCCCTGAATGACATATGTGGATTCCAGACGACTCTGCCCACATGACGGCAAGAATGCGCGCAAACCATATAAATATCTGTTCCCTGAGCCAGCAGCCGTTGAGTCCAGCGGTGTCATCTGTTCCGGGAGAGATACCGCCAAACATCACAGCATCCCACTTTCCAGGAAATGTAGGGAGTGATGATGAAGGCAATCACGATGAAGGTCAGCAGGAGCCAGAAGAGAGACCATGAGAAGCCAACTATGAGCAGGTATATGCCCATCAGCGGCGGGACCACCCAGCACGGAAAGACAAGCGCAGCCAGAAGCTGCTTCCTGCTCTTGATTTTGCTCTCGTCGCCCTTTTCGAAGAGGCGGGTTGCGACGACGCTGAAGCCACATTGACACACGCCTCCGAAGTACTGGCAGTGCGTGCAGACATACTTCCAGATAAAGACCGTGCTCACGAGACAGTAGATGGCATAGGCCGCAGATGCGTATGCGCTCAGGAAACTCAGAAGGACCGTCCCGAGGACGTACGTGATGATCGTGGGCGTATTGTCCGCCAAGAAGTGAGGCCAGGATCGAGCCTCCTCGCTTTCGGTCTCGCGTCTCGCGTCACCTTGTAGCTCCAGGGCTTCATCAGCTGGACTCATCGCTTCACTCCACCTGCAGGCTTCCGTAGAAATCGATGGACTCATCGCATCCCAGATAGCCAATCGCGTCAGCCCTGCACCTCGCGCAGTGATTGATTTGTCTCAGGGACACCTCGCAGTCCGCGCGCACCCGCTTGACTTCCATCCCCGTCGGCGCTCTTCTGCTCTCGAACTCGCTCCCACGGACCGGAAGGAATGGTATGACGTTCATGACGTCGACACCCATATCCCTGGACTTCTCCGCTATCTTCGGCAATTCGAATTCGTTGATTCCAGGAATGAGGACAGAGTTCACCTTGACCACCATCCCGCTCTCGACGCAACTGCCCACGCCATCCCACTGATTCTTGGAGAGGACATCGAACGCCTTCCTTCCGCGCAATCTCTTTCCCTCATGCCGAACCCACGAGTAGATGCGTCCGCCAATCACTGGGTCCAATGCGCTTATGGTCACCGTGACATAGTCTACCCCCATGGAAACCAGTTCTTCGACGTGGGTCGGAAGCAATAGCCCATTGGTCGCCAAGCACAGGGCAAGCTCGGGGTGATTCTCCCTCACCAGCTGGAGGGTCTCGTAAGTCTCCTCGTTCGCGAGTGCGTCCCCCGGACCCGCTATGCCCACGACAGCTAGTGCCGGAATCTTCTCCA
>JBHIBK010000130.1:0-5363 GCA_046759065.1 Thermoplasmata archaeon
GACGAGATTGCAGACCTTGGTGCTAGGATAGTCATCCTGGATGGCGGAGAGCCCGCACTTAGGGAGGACCTTGTGGATCTCGTTGCCTATTCGAACGATTCGGGCGTAAAGCCCGTGTTGGGCTCGAACGGCATGTCACTATCCGAGGAACTGGTCACCCGTCTCCTTTCGGCGGGTTGTGGGGGAATCGCGATAAGCTTGGACGGAGCTGACCCTCGCACGCATGATGACTTCCGAGGCCTGGAAGGCGCATGTGAGAGAACGGTGGAAGGTGCCAAGAACTGCGCGAAGCTGGGCATGCCATTTCAGATAGCCCCCCTGGTCTGGCGGGACAACTGGACACAGCTCAGAGCGATAGTCGAGAAGGCAGAGGCCATCGGTGCGAGTGCCGTGGAGGTGTTCGACTATGTCGCCTCGGGCAGGGGAAGGGGGCAGAGCGAGTACGAACTGACGACGGAGCAGAGAAAGGAGGTCATAGACCAGATCATTCGATGGCAGTCGAGCGGGAGCATCACTTTCAGGGTGATAGCCCTGCCCCAGTACTGGGTCGAGGTTGAGGGGACCGTTCCGGAGGATGAGGTACTGGAGAAGTTCACGAGGAGCTGTTGTGCCGCAGGAACGAGGTACATCACCATCCTTCCCAATGGGGACGTCATTCCATGCATGGTTCTCCAGACGAAGCTTGGGAACGTCAGGGAGGACAGCCTGAAGGAGTTGTGGTACGACTCTCCGATTCTCGAGATGCTCAGGAACAGGGAGCTCCTGAAAGGCAAGTGCGGTCAGTGCAAGTATCGAGTCGCCTGCGCGGGGCGAGATGCAAGGCCTATGAGAAGACAGGGGACATGATGGCCGAGGACCCGACATGCTGGCTCCCGGACGAGGTAATTCTCGAGGAGTAGACCATGAGAACTATGGATTGGGAGCGCAACGTGTGGCAAGCCCTCAAATCTGCCGTGACGGAGATGCCCATATACATCAGAAAAAGAGCCCTTCGGAAGATCATAGAGGCGAGCGAGGAGAACGCGAAAAGGAGAAACTCGAAGGTCGTTCAGGCACCTGACCTCGTCGTTGCGGCGAGGGAGAATGTGCCGGAGAGCGTGCAGGACGTATGCTTGAACGCCCTGCGAGACTACGGAGTCAAGATTCAGTGAAAAAGGGACGCACAACGACGCGGTTGCCGCATGCTAGCGCTGTCCGAGGGGAGGCAATGCCGAAGAAGAAGGGACAGTCTTTCAGCCTTCTTGTCGCGACTTTCATCGGAACCATGGACAGCAATGCCCTGGTTCCCGTCATAGCCCTATACGCCCTTCTCTTGGGTGCGGGCTTTGATCTCGTGGGCCTGATAGTCGCCATGTACTCGATCGTACACATCCCCTCGAATATAGTGTTCGGCCGCCTAGCAGATAAAATCGGCCGTAAGAACCCCTTGGTAGTCGGCCTCTTGTGGGACGCCTTCAGCGTCTTCCTGTATTCCCTGGCTAGCAACCCCGTCCACCTGCTACTCGTGAGAGCCTCGCACGGCATAGGCGGGGGATTCGTGGGACCCTCATCCATGGCGATTGCGGCGGGAATGGCTCCTGAGGACCGAAAGGGAAGGATGATGGCGCTGTACGGAATCGCTCTCGCATTCTCAGTAATCGTTGGCTTCATGCTCAGCGGGATGATCGTGGGCAGATTCGGCTACAATGTCCTGTTCTATGTGTTGTCCGCCAGCTTAGTCGTCGGTGGCGCCTTTGCCTTCCGAATCAGAGAACCTGAGGACCTTGGGCGGGTGAAGACGACGATCAAGGAGGATCTCCGCAAACTCCTGGAAATAGTGAGGAAGAAACTCGCACTGGCATCTTACTCAGCCATATTCTGTCTTTACTTTGCCATGGGCGCTTTCACCGTCCTCGTTCCCCTGTTCATGAAAGACCTTGGAATGATCGAAGTTCACGTCGCGATAGCCTTCATTACCTTCGCTCTGCTGTCCATGATAGTACACTATCCGAGCGGATGGCTGTCGGACAGGATTGGGGCGAGGATACCTGCGGTAGTGGGACTGCTGACAATCGCCCATTCGATGTTCCTTCTGCCCTTTTTCGACACGCTTCCTTCACTGCTTCCTGTGATGGCCCTCTTTGGCATGGGTCACGGTCTTGTTTTTCCCTCTGCCTCGGCGATGGTCGTCCACAGCGCATCTGGAGATGAGCGCGGCTTGGCCACAGGTGTCTTCTATGCACTCCTTGTTGCGGGCGTGGCGGTTGGCGCTCCCGTAGCCGGATTCCTGGCCTTGGCATTCAGCCTGGAGATCGGGATCTGGGTAACCGGGGCCGGGAGTCTCATGGGCTTTGCTCTGATCCTCGGACTGCTGAGAAGGGAGTGAATGTACTCGCTTTTGTCATTCGACCCCATGAGTTTCGGCAATACCTATGACCGAAAGGTGCACTCCGAATACAACCCCGTCCATTGGAAAGCAATCAGCTCAATACTCCCGACTTCGCCACATGATCGTTGGGTCAACACGGCGGGAACGCAAACGTATTATATCCCACCCTCATGATACACACTTTGAGCCCGCCATTCGTAGCTGATTAGACGGGCGGGAGACTCTTCGGAGAAGAGAACGAGCAAGGTGTTCGCATGATAAACTACTTCCCACTCGTATCGTGCATCATAGCCGCAATCTTCATGGTCCTTCTCCTCGTACAGTACATCAACAGAAGGAAAATCCATCAGCTGGTATGGACCGTCGCTCTTTCGTTCTGGTTCATTTCGACGCTTCTTGAATTCCTAGCGGCGCCCGAGCTGGTGGGCGGGAACGAATACATGTACAAGGTCTTCTATGTCTTGACAGCACCATTGGTCGCCCTCTTTGGCGCGGGGTCCCTGTACCTGCTCACCCACAAGCCGTGGGGGAAGTACTTCTTGATCTACACCATCGTAGTGTCCATTCCTCTGATCGTGCTGGGTTTCACGGCCACCATTGACACGGACAAGATATCAGAGGGTTTCGAGATCGCCGGAGGGGCCATGCCCTCACATGTG
This sequence comes from Thermoplasmata archaeon, assembly GCA_046759065.1. GTDB lineage: Archaea > Thermoplasmatota > Thermoplasmata > RBG-16-68-12 > JAGMCJ01 > JAGMCJ01. The sequence goes on from JBHIBK010000130.1 coordinate 3,028, forward strand.
CGGAATTTCTCTCCAGCACTGACTGTCCCAGGAGGAATATTCCTAATCGGCGGAGCGGTCTACAGCTTCTGGCTGGACAGGACCAGGAAATACAACCTGCTCATAGCATTGGGAGGCGTCTTTCCCTTCATTGGGGGGTCCCTGGCGAGAGCTGGTGAGGTGACTCTCTTCTACGCCTTCGAAACGGTCGGGGCCCTTCTGCTGTTTGTGGGTTTCCTGCTGAGCATGGAGTATATCAAGAAGAAGGAGGATGCCGCGGAGGAAGACCAGAACACCGCTCGCTAGCGAATGCTCCCCACGCCCTCCTCTATGAGGTTGGAGAAATCGCAGTTGATCGGAATCTCTGCTTCGCCCAGTGCGATGAGCTCAACCATGGGCTCTCCGAGCAGGAATCCCTTGTGAGAATAGTACGACAATATCTCCTTCCTTGTTTTGAAATACTCCTCATACTTCGTGTAGGGTGAGCATATCACGGATTCCAGGTTACCAGAGAAATGGATGAAGTTCGGAACCGCAAGAGCGGTCTTCCGGATCCCTTCCGTTCTCAACCTCAGAGGGGTCTTTGGATTGATTCTTACATGAACGAAAGCGTAGATCTCGTATCCAAGCTTTCGGAGGTCCACGATTCTTGTTGTCTGTATCAGCCCGGAGGTCTCGAATTTCTTTTTCATGCTCGAGATGACCTGTCTAGAAGCGTCAATCTTCTCAGAAAGGGCGATATCCGTCAATTCAGGATACTCAACAAGCCCGCAAAGAACTGTCCTTTCCTTCTTGGTTAGCTTCCTGAGATTCACCTTTCGGAAGGACGCCTCGAGGTCTATTTCTTCTTCAAGACCGAAGGGCATTCCAAGGGCTCTTGAGTAGTGAAAGTGCTTGACCTGCATCGTGGTCTCGAACGGGAGTATCACAGAGGTCCTACTCGAACTACCGAACAGCTTCGTATCCGCGAACTTGTACTCCAACGCTTCCGCCCATCTCCTGAAGGATGTGTAGTCCCTCGCTGCTGAGATGTGGAAAAAGAAATCGGGTGATGTCAAGAAGTAGTAGAGGCCTCCGTTTTCCTTCTTCATCGTCTCCGCGAAACGATTTCTGAGGTCCTTGGACGCTGAGGGATTGAATCTCCCGTATCCGATGACGGTGAGCTCATAACCCAGCCTGTTGACCGCTGGGACCTTGACGGTATTGAAGTATCCCTCCGAGTGCAACCTTCTCCTTATGGCGGTGATTGTGGAAAGCTTGACTTTCGTCTTCTCTGAAAGCCGACGGTCGTTCAAGGTCGGATACTTCACCAACCCAAAGAGAACCTCCCGTTCGTTCTTCGTGAGCCCCTTCTTCATGGGCGTTTGAATCGGCTACAGGTATATTAGCCTTATGAAAATGTTAACGCCTCCCATAATCCTCAACCTTATGTTCCTCCTATGTTAACCCACCGCATGCAGATGGTCGGGAAGTCGCGAGCTCTTCGTGAGTCCGGAGCAATCCGAGAAGAGGGCTATCTTATAGAGGAATCTGACGCAGAGAGGAGGATTGCATGGAGCTAGGGCCAAATCGGCCCGCCTGTCTCATGACGAGGCCGTCGCGAAGCGAGTTTGGTGGGTGAGTGCCGAGCTCATGAAGCTAGGTTAGCGACCCACATTCATGGAAATGACGGCTCGAGAAGGGTCGGATCCATGCAGCGACTCAAGAACCTCAGCGGACAGTAGATCCTCGCATCATTCGGAACCCAGAAAGCGGTCCAAGCATCCTGCAAGGGACGAAACGTTTAAGCCCCATGAAACCAATATATTCGATAAGACCACGGGGGGTCCTACAAACGACATATCTCTTCTCCATCAAAAGTGAACGACAAACGCATTTGCTCAGGAAGATAATGTGGAACCTGGTTCTGCTCAACCTGGGACTCATCGCCAGCTTCATCTTCGTGCAGCATGCGATGTTCTACTCGTTTCCACCAGACCTGAGTCAGTTCATATGGGTTGGTCGCGAGGTCTATCTTGTTGGAAGCATCTCCTTTTTTGCCTTCATAAAAGGCCTCAAGGTGATAGTCAGGAAAGCCTAGACATCGCGTAGAGAGAGGCGCCTGCGGAGGTCGAGTAGATCTTCAGTAACCCTAACCTCAGACGATATCCAGTTATCACTTCTGGTCTCTTGAAGCAATCTGATACCGATGCGTATTGTTCAATCACTCTCTTTATCTATTGGATATCCATGTGGCTATCTCTTCATTCTGGGGACACTTTTCATTATCGCGGATGATAATATCACAACAAGGATTAACTACAAGAAAATCGGAAAAGGGGAATCGTGCCCGAAGAGGATGCTACTCTCCCAACCGT
>JBHIBK010000131.1:0-5352 GCA_046759065.1 Thermoplasmata archaeon
CGGAGCTGGAGGAGAATCCACCTTCCTCCTAATAACTCTTGTGCAGAGCTGAGAATCTGGCGCTCACGAGTCGATTGACTGGAGAGTGGAGGTGTCGCACTCCATGGGGAAGCACGACATTCCACAGTTCCGGTTCAGAATGACATGACTGTGATATGCTCTAACAGAAAAATGAGTTGAAAGGCTGGGCGGTAGCCATTGGCCACCACTCCTGGAGGAGTGTTTGACGACCCGCGCGAGGTTTGCCTCGCCGCTCGTCCACCCACCGGTTGACTCGTCGGTCGCCCGCTCAGAGCTCCACTTCTGCCGCAGTCACGTTCCCTGGTCTGTCCGTCGCGAGGGCTTCGATCCTCGTCCCGCTCAAGCCGTTCTCTTCCGTGATGACGTACCGCCAGAGTCTCGGATTGAACTGGTCCTGCACTGCGTCGCCCTCTTCCACGACTTCTCCGTCGTTCCTGATGACCACGTGCACGGCGATGACCTCCGTGTCGTCATTTGCCCGAACCGCGATTTCCTCTCCCGGCTTTCCCGTGTACTTGCTGACGTTTATGTCCCTTATATCGGGCGGCTGGAGGAAATCTCTGATGCCGATGTTGTACGTTGTGAGGCGGGCTTTCTCCGCCTCTTCGTGATATTTCTCGGGGACCGCATCAAGGCGGATCAGGCTCCTCGCGTACGCGGTGGCGTCTTGGAACCTCTCCTGCTGTGTCAGCTGTGCTTCCGAGAACTCCCTGTCCTGTGGGAAATTGGGCCTGTTCGCGAGATAGGGTCTGCCCTTCCATTCCTTGGCGACCACTTGACCGCCTAGCATTCCGCTTGCATGTCTCACTACGACATTCTTTGTTGTTTTCATTTTCTTTCACTCCTGACAGGCGATTTTCCGGGACCCGCTCAGCACCTGCGACTGGAGATGATTCTTTGACAAATCATAAGCAAATCCTAAGGTCCGCCCTAGCCTTTCCTAAGGTTCTCCTAAGCTCGTCCCTAGGTTTCCCTAGACCTGCTTTAGACCTGCCATAGACGTACCATAGACCTCCTATAGGGATACTCCTACGACCGTCCAGAGTGGCTCCTAGCTTGCCCTTTCCATCTCGTGTAAGGAGTGCAGGATTCTCGGGATTTCCGGGTATTTCCGGCCTGCTCATAATTCGGTCTCCGCAGAATTCCCATATAAAGCCACGTCTAGTTACACATCTGGCACATCCCACAAGACGAGTCTAACAAGCCGACCTTTCAGGGTCATCAAGGACAAATCCTTGCGACAAATCCCCTATGAGCTTCGTGTCATGTGTGGTCTAGCGGCAAAAGGTTTAGTAATGCTACTCATCATTACCAACCAATGCCCAGAGGGAAGTATCGCATTCCCAAGGAAGAGCAGATACTGAGAGAACTCGGTGTTGTGTTCAAACATCTTGCGCCCGACAATCGAATCGAAAATTGCGGGAAACAGGCAGGACCAATTGGCGGGTGAAGAAACCACTAGGCAGGTTCCACGAACTCAAGTACTTCCCGCGGAGTTATGCTTATCTGCCCCCAACGTTTTCATATTCACTTGGAAGGCGGATAAGATGGACCTGCTGCTCATTGTCGTTGTCGGATCGATCATAGCAGCCCTTGTCGTCCTCGTCATCCTATTCTCTCTGAAGGGCAATCTCGGAACATATCGAGACCCTCCTGAGGTCCTGCTCCCCGCTCTTTCTTGGGAAATCCAGTCTCGCGGATTCTCGTGCTCCGAAAAGAAGCCAGGGGTCCTGAGTGTCAGGAAGGATACGCTCGTCAGAGTCAATATCCATTTCAGGCCAGTAGATGGTGCCACGAAGGTCCTGTATGAAGCCGATGCCACGGAGCTCGGCTGGGCGATCGTGTTCATTCTCATTTTCGCGCCCTACGTCGGATGGGCGAGTATCGTTGTGGCTCTCTATATTCATTTCTCGGGAAGGTCGTTTTCACGAGAATTTATCAGAAGGTTGATCCCTCCGAGACCTGAGAAACCCAGGCCAAAAGAGGACCGCATCAGGGAGAACCTCCTGCAGGCAATCCTGGAGGGTGAGAGGTTCGTCGCTGAGACAAGGGAACAGGAGCGCTTGGCTGTCTGGACTATTGAGGCGGTAATGGGTCTCGGAGCACTCGTGATCTGGAGCTTCCTATTCTTCGTTCCTCATCTGTACTGGGGATTCCGTTTCATCGATTCGCTGATTCTCGCGACCGCTGTGGCTCTCCTGATTCTTGCTCCAGGACTACACTTCTCCACGAAGAAAGGGAGGAGGAGACTGAAGGAGCTGGACGGCTGGGGCTCGCTACTTGCGATGAGACGAGAGGAGGAGCTAACAGGAAGGAAGGCGGGAGAGGAGACGACATTTGACTTGGTAATGAGAGTGAGCCAAATGTCCCGCGTCTGGCTCCAACGATTGAAGAAACTGAAACTGTGGAATCATCCTGTTGCAGGGTCAGAGATATTCCTCTGGTTCTGGGGAGGCATTGCGTTCCTGGCCCTTGGTTTCCTCGGTCCGGAACTGCCATGGCTCCTCGCCTTGTTCCTCATCGTCCTCGGTGCGCTCTTCATTCTCGCAGGACTGTATAGGGCCATCAATTGGAGAAGGACGGTCCTCTCGGAGTTCGAACGGGACAAGAGACTCTGGGAGGAGAGGATGAGCGAGCTCAAGGAGAGCATGGAGAACTACCTGAGAGACCTGTGAGGTGTCCTATGGAGCCAAAGCCAATGCAGAGACCGGACCCCTATGTAGTCTGCAGGTTCTTGGAGAGACTTTGGCGGGAAGGAGACGCCATGCTGAAAACGCACCTTCAGAGGGGGGTGCGTCTGAACTACGACCTGTTCGTGAAGTATCTCGAATGGATGTTGGCCAAGGGCCTAGTGAGGTTGGAGCATTTCGACGAGGGGACGGAGAAGGTGAGAATCACTCCGAAGGGAGTGGAGGCCTACGAAAGACTCGTCAGATGGATGAGGGACTTTGTGTCATCTTCTTTGCGATAGTCCAAGGTTCTGGACTCCGAGATACACCTGTGAACGCCAAAAGGTTTAGTAATGCTACTCATCATTACCAACCAATGCCCAGAGGGAAGTATCGCATTCCCAAGGAAGAGCAGATACTGGAAGCCTTGGAAAAGGTCTTCGCCATGCATCGGACCGTCGACTCACAAAGAAGGCTGAAACAGCTCGTGGAAAAGGAGCTGGGCGACGACGAGAAGTATGGCGTGGGGGAGGTGCGCCTCAGACACATCGCGATCGACGTTCCGTGGATAGGCATGGAGATTCACTACCGCGAAAGCCCCGAGATGCGGGCGCTGGTCAGATGCCCGGTGTGCAAGTCCAACCTCGAGAAGGTGCGCAATCTCACTGTCTTTGGCGGGACCGTGACCCTCGGCTTCAAGTGCGAGAAATGCAGATACTCATCTGGGCTGAAGAGAAGAGTCGCGACCAGGTACGTCTTCACGAGGAGAAAGTAGATGCGAATATCCCGAAAGATAGGTATACACGTCCAGGAGGGGCTGGGCGAGGTCGTTCTCGATCCCAGGAGGCCATGCCACGGGGCCATAGTCACGCACGGGCACATGGACCACATGGCCGAGGGCGCTCTGATGACGCCGCAGACGAGGGACATCATGGGCGTCAGGATCGGCAGCAGAAAGTGCACGCCTCTCGAATATGACACGGAGATGGAGTACAACGGCTTCTCTGTCGTCTTCAAGGACGCGGGGCACGTCTTCGGCTCCGCCATGGTCAGGCTTGACAACGTCCTCTACACGGGCGACTTCAACCCGGAGGGCGGGGTGACGTGCGGGAAGGCGCAACCAGAGGAATGCAACGTTCTCGTGGTGGAGGCCACGTACGGAAAGCCGGGATTCGTCTTCGGACCCAAGTCCGATGTCATAGAGGACATCCTCTCCTGGGCGGAAACCCAGCTGGAATCGGGTCCGGTCGCCATGTCCGGCTACGAGTTCGGCAAGGCGCAGGAGCTCATCGGGCTCATGAACCAGATAACCGAGGACGTGGTCACGACGGACAAGATAGCCGACATCGCGGACATCTACCGCGCGCACGGGGTCCCGCTCAAGTATCGGAGGCTGTCCGAGGTCACCGAGGAGGAAAGGCGAGACCCGCACGTCTTCATCGGGACTAAGTCCATGCTCAAGCGCCCGGTGAGCCCGGAAATCGAGTCTCTCAGGAAGCTTGGCGGGAGGACCGCCTACGCCTCTGGATGGTGCGCCATATACAACTTCGGGAGGAGCTACGACATCGACGCGCAGTTCCCCCTGAGCGACCACGGTGACTTCTCCGCTCTGATCTCGTTCATAGAGGACTGCCGTCCGAGGAAGGTCTTGACGACCCACGGTCAATCGAAGCATCTCGCGAGGGAGGTTCGCAGGAGACTGAGGATCGAGGCGGATGCGCTGGATTAGGTGATGCGTTGCAGTCTGCAGAGGAAGGGCGGTTTGTCGTCGCAAAACTGGACAAGGGCGAGAATCTTCTTGCAGCGCTCAGGGAGATCATCGAGAAGCACGACGTCACGAGCGGGCTCGTTGTTTCGGGCATAGGGATGCTGAGGGACATCAAGATCGGCTACTACTCAGGGGAGGAGCACGAACCGAGGTCTTTTGAGAAGCCGCACGAGCTGATCGCGCTTCACGGCAGCATATCGACCGGTGAGGAGACGATCATCCATCTTCACTGCGCGCTCTCCGATGAGAACTGCAATGTCGTTGGCGGGCATCTCATCGACGCAGAAGTTGCGGTGGTGGCGGAGATCGTCATCGCGAAGCTCTCGAGGATGGTACTTGGGAGGATGTTCAATCCGGAGACCGGCCTGAAGGAGCTGTTTGTTGATTGATCCTCTGGCGCAGACCGGGGAGGAATGTGGCGATGCCTATCAGAGTCATCATGCTCGCCGCGTACATCGTGGCCTCGTAGCCGAAGGACAGGGAGATCAGCCCGCCAAAGAAGGGTCCTATGACCGCGGATATGCCCATCACGGAACCGAGGATTCCCGTGGAGGTCGCCCGCTCGACGTTCCTCTCCATCAGGAACCGCAGGGAGCCGACGTACAGCATGGCGAAGCTGAGTCCCAGCAGGATCTGGGTGGGGAACAACTCCGTGAAGCTGCTTGCGAAGGTGAAGGAGACGAACGCGACCGCGGAGAAGACGAGGCCCGCCAGAACCAGCTTGACGCTGTTGAACCTGTCTATGGACTGCATCACCAGGAACTGCGTGCCCGCGTTCACGAGATAGAGCGCGCCGATGAGGGGCATGCTGATACCGAGGCCCAGGAGAAAGAGCGGGAAGATGACCCATATCATGTTCGCCCCGGAGTGGCGGAGAAGGACGGACAGATAGAC
>JBHIBK010000132.1:0-5312 GCA_046759065.1 Thermoplasmata archaeon
GGAGGCTCCAATGAGGGACGTATTTCTCAAAATGGCCACGAGGACCAACTGGAGGACCCTCGTCACCGTCATCGGGATTGCGGCATGCGTCATGTACGTGACAGGAACGACGGCGATGATGGCGGGCCTCGACACTGGAACGGACGCTCTGGCTGCAAGGGTACGGGAGGGTCCCTATCTCGCATACGAAGGCAACAGCCTCGGTGAGAGCCGTGTCCCCTTGAGCGTGCTGAGCCAGATCGAGGGGAACCGCACCCTCTGCTGGTGCTCTCCTGTCGATGTCGAGATCGACTCAGTCCATGTCGCCAGCACCTACGCGGTCACCTGCAACGACACCAGCGGGATGATCAAGCCGGACATCGCCTCATTCTCAGGAACGGAACTCTGGATGGGATACCGCCTGAAGGAGAGGGCGGAGGCGATGAACATCACCCTTCAGAAGGGCGACGAGGTCGTCCTGGACCTCCCGCAGGGGAACCTGAGTGTGGAATACCAAAGGACCTACTCCTTCGGCTACATATTCTCGACGGACTGGGTACTGGTGTCGGAGAACGCGACCCCGCCCATTGGCCCCGGTCAAGGATTTGCGTCCTTCCTGCTCATCCCGAAGGAGAACACCGACGACCTCGAGAGGCTGAGAGGGGAGGGCCTCACACTCATACCCACGACCGGAACCGTGGCCTTCTTCCAAGGCGGAATAGATCAGGTGGAATCCACCCTGTACGTGATCTCAATGTCCACGTCGGTGGTCATAGCCGTCTTGGTCGCCAGCCTGATGAGCGTGGAGGTCCACTACAGGAAAAACGACATCGAGATCCTGAGACAGATCGGCGGAAGCCCATCCCTCATCACCGGCATATTCGCGCTCCAGACCCTCTACGTCTCCGTCTTCGGCGGGCTGTTGGGCATCACCCTCGGATATGTGATCACGAGCTCCATCACCTCTTTCTCACCCCTGCTGGGATATGCGAGCTTCATCGTCCCACAGGCGACCATCGGCTCGGTGCTGGTTCCTTTTCTCCTCGCCTTGGCATTTGGCCTCATCGGCGGGCTACCAGTTGCGGCGCTTGCCGCCAGAAAGCTGAAGAAGGAGGGGCCATCACGCTGATCAGAAAGAGGACGGCCATAGGCCTGGTGCTCTGCATCGCGCTCCTGAGCGGTTCAATACCGCTTCTTCTGGCGATCGGCTCCCTCCCGCAGCAGACCTTCTACGGCGATGACGTCTACGTCATATCGCAGGTGACCAACGACAAGGCCCTGCCCTATGATCTCGTGGGGGAGCTAAGCAACCAGAGCTGGATCGACGCGATAAGCCCTGAGACCTACGCCTTCTGCGTCGTGAAGGACGAGCCCGTGGTCGTGAGGGGGATCGAAAGCGGGGGCTTCTTTGCCATTGACAAGGGCAGTCTGACCTCGGGTTCGGCAGAGGACGAGTTCTTCCTGGCGGGAGAGAACCTCGCCTCAAGGCTTGACCTGAGGATCGGTGACAGGATCATTCTCACCGGCTCCACAGAACCCACGATCGAGGAGATGGAGGTCACCGGGATATACGAGAGCAGCGGCCCGCCGAAGGACGAGATCCTGATACCGTTGAACCGCTCGTGGGGCATTTCCCCCATAGGGAGAGGATATGTGCTCGCGATAAGGGTCAGGACAGGGGACTACGATGCCCTCAAGACCTTCCTCAATGAGACCGGCATTCCCTTGGTCCTGGGGGACGGGACGACCAGCATGGTCCTGAACAGTGAGGAGAGGTTCGATGCGAGGCTCGCCACACTTCTGTTCCAGCATCCCGAGCTCGGCGGGCAGAGAGGCGTGGCTCACACGAGCGTGTTCGTCCAGCAGGCGGGGAACAGCGTACAGATAGTGATATGGGGGTTCCTCATCCTCAACAGCTCGCTCATCACCCTCGGACTGATCGCTGTTCTGTCGAAGGCGATCGTCGAGAAGCGGGGCGACGTGGGCATACTCTCCGCCGTCGGTGCCACCAGGGCGCAGGTGGCCAGGATGCTCATGCTGGAACTGATCCTCCTCGCCATCCCGGCGGTTGTCGCTGGCGTCCTGCTCGGATACCTGCTCGCCTCCCTGATCGGGGTGGGTGATGTGGTCCTGCTCTTCGGATACTCGATCCTCCCTTCGTACGACCTGCTTCTGCTCGTCGAGCTTGCCCTCGTTGGCCTTGTCGCGACGATCATCCTTGGCATGGTAATATATCACCTGCTCAGCCGAGCGAGACCAGTGGAGATGATACGCGGAATCGATACAAAGGAGGCCAGGAAGACGCTGGAGGAGGTGCTCTCGGAATGAGGAAACACCTGCTTCCCATCCTCTTCATATTCTTCACGGCGCTCACGATAAGGCTCGTCCCGCTGCTCTTCTCACCCCTGCCGTACAACATCGACGGGTTCCCGCAGGCAAGGATCACTGAGGAAATCATGGACACCGGAAGGTGGTATGCGGACGGGCCCATCGAGGACCTGGAGTACAACAGGAAGCTTCCCATTCTCCCCTTTTATTTCGTCATCTCCTCCCTCGTGGCGGGAGAAGAACCGCTCTACTTCATGCAGATAGCCATGGTCATCCTCACGTCCCTCTCGGCGGTGCTGGTGTACATCCTGGCGTTCAAGATCACCAAGTCCAGGGTCGCGTCCATCTTCGCAGGCCTCTTCATGGCCCTCTGCGGCACGTACGTCTTCCTCACCGCCTCGATAATGAAGCAGAACATAGGTCTGGTCCTCCTCCCAATGGTCCTGTATCTCTATCACGAGAGGCACAACCCCAAGTACCGGATGCTTGCGGCGTTCCTGCTTCTCTTCATGGGTCTCGCACACCATCTGGCGACGCTCATCGCCTTCGGGATGATAACCCTGATAATGGCGGCTCAGAACATTGCGGACATGAAGAGGGGAGAGTGGAGATGGAGGTCCTTCTTGCTGGACGTGCTCCTGGGACCCGCCCTTCTGCTCGCAGTGGTCGCCTACTACCTCGCGGTCCAGATGCCCTTCTTCATGGATGCCACGGATGTCAACACGATATTCCTCTTCATGTCGGTGTACTTCCTCGTCGCCCTGCTGACTATCCATCTCTCGTCCTCCTCCACGTTGAAACCGTGGTTCATGACGACGAAGAGGTCGCTTCCCAAGTACCTCGATCAGAAGGCACTCTTCATCCTGGGCGCTGCATCCCTACTTGTCCTCAACCACTTCACCAGCGTCTTCACGGGAACGATCAAGACGAAGGGCGATTTCCTCATTCTTGCGATTCCATCCATAATGCTCGTCTTCGTGGCGCTCATGGGATTCAACGTCATGAGGAGGTCGGAAACGAGGTTCAGACCTCTGATAGCGGCGGGCTTCATGGGTCCCATCGCCGTGATGCTCTTCTCTTTCTTGTGGGGTCTGAACCCCGCGTCGTTCGTTCTTCTCTACAGGGCCTACGACTACATGGACGTCGCCTTGGCGGTCTCCATAGGCATCGCGTTCGCGGTTGCACTGAGGAAACCCAAATCCCCCGTGAAAAAGACCGTGCTCGCCACTTTCTTCCTGGGCCTCATCCTCCTCAGTACGCCTCTCGCATACGGGAGCGAGGACTTCTTCGACGTGCAGAATACGACCTATCTGGCCGAGTTCAAGGCGATGGAACACATGGATGCTCACAACATGAGCAACTTCGGTTCGGACCAGAGGTTGCATGCTACAGCTGGAATGTACTTCGACGGGATGGAGGGCGATGGCTTCCTCCCGATCCGCCTGGCAACAGGCGGTGACATCTCCATGTATGACTACCTTCTCCTCGAATCGAAATGGACGACGAAAGGGGCCCAGGAGCATCCCTTGCCCAGCGTAGTTGTGGAGAACGCCATCTTCCTGAGAACCGTGAGAGAAGCAAACCTCATCTACAATTCCGGACCGGGAGAAACGGAGATATTCCTACTGGCCGACTAGTCGGGCTCCTCCCATCTGGTCAGTTTGTACCGCTTAGGGGAGGCCAAGAACTTGCGGTCATTGAACTCGATGACGTAGTATCCAGGATCGTGATTGACCTCTCTCATCTTCGCACAGCGCAACATCCTCTGAACGTACATCTCCGGGGACTTCTCCATGAGAAGATAGAGGAGGCCATCGACCATGAAGTCGCTCTCTTGCACCACCTTCTCATCTGGAGTCGTCTCCGCGATCACGAACGTCGTGGCACCGAGGTCACGGAGCCATCTGAAGAGCTTGAAGAGGCCATACCTGCTGTCCTTGATGCCGCAAACGATCTCCAGGAGCGGGAGAGAGTCCAGGACGAGCAGTTCGAAGCCCCGGGTCTTCTTGTGCGTCTCCAGTATGTTCCTGAACTTCTTGAACCAGGGCGATTCTCTCCTTCCGCCGTCGCCGAAGTCACCAAGCCAGTCCTCCTCTCCTTGGCGAAACACCGAGAGGTCCAGAATCTCGACTCCGAATTCCCTGCCGACGAACATCCCGAGCTTCTCCATCTGCCTGATAAGGCTCTCTCGCGTCTGCTCAAGGGTGACGTACAGGCCGTTCGCGAGTTTCTCCTTCGCGTTGTTGTAGAGGATGCTGAACGCCAGCGTGGACTTCATCGTTCCCGGCGCACCGGAAATCTGTATGATGTGACCTGGAGGTATCCCACCATCGAGAGATGCGTCAAAGCCTTCGATGTAGGTCCTGAAAACTTTCTCTGGCTGAGGAGCGCTCGCCTCCGCCTCAGGGAGAGACATGGTCTCTCGATTCAGAAGGGCAATTATAAGGTATTTGTTTTGATTATCAGTACTGATAGCGGTCTAACCGACCAACCTGTGCATCCTGATGAGGTCTTCCTCGAAGGGTTCAAGCCCATCTGGAATGGATATCTCTGATATATCCTCGCGCAGGCTCAGGCCCCTCTCCTTCTTCAGCTTCCAGACCTCGGAGTTGAAGTCCATCAAGGGCTGTGTCATATCAACGAGCGGGCCCTTCCATTCCTCCTGCACATCTGGCAGTTCCTCCCTGTGGATGTTCCCGCCGTAGATCTCCTCCCAAATCCTTGCGGTTATGAATGGGGTCACGGGGGCCATCAGCTTCAGCAGTACCTTCAGGACCTCGTGGAGCGTGAAGAGGGCGCCGGACTGCCCCTCGTAGGCCCTCCCCTTGACCATCTCGACGTAGTGGGGCGCGAACACGTTCCAGAGGAACTCCCTCGCCCGGTTGGAAGGTACGAAGAAGTCGAACTCCTCGTAGGACCTCCTGCACTCCTCGATGAGGGCGTTCGCCTCTGCCAGTATCCACTCATCCGCGGGCTTCAGATCGCTCTCTTCCTCGGGGGGGAAG
>JBHIBK010000133.1:0-5265 GCA_046759065.1 Thermoplasmata archaeon
CTGACATTGGCGAAGGAGAGATCGGGATAGGTCACATTGACAGAGGCGAAGACCTCGGGAGAGTCGTCGACGATGTCCGCTGATATGTTCACGTAGCCAGGAGCCAGCTGAGGCTGAGGACTGGCATCGACATTGCTCATTTCAGGCGGAAGGTCATCACCAGGGAAGAGCTTGACGGTCCATCCACCGGCGACGGCAACATACTCGCCGCGAGAGGTCACTGAACAGGAGCGAACCACTCCACCCCCTTGACCGTTCCACATCGGCTGTCCGCTTTGACTGGAAAAGAAATAGGCCTTATTGGATGCCGACCCTCCCGCAAGATAGTTTCCGTCATCAGACAAATCGACCGCATCCGCCCAGTTTCCGGTGGAGTAGTCCCAAAGTGGCGTGTTGCTGCTTCTGTGGAAGAGGTAGATCTTGAAGTCGCTAGAAGCCGCCGCGACGTATTCTCCCGTTCCCGCTATGGAAACCATCCAAATAGTATCTGGAGCATTGAAAGTCCAGAGCGGAGTTGATGAGCCCATTCCAAACAGAAAGACGCGATCGCCGTCATCTGTTGCCGTCAGGTAGTCACCCGTTGAGGAAATATCCACCCAGTTGATGCCAGATCCCGTGAAATAACTCCACAAAGGCGTGGAGGAAGTTCTGTCAAAGAGATGAACCTGAGCATCCGCTCCAGCCGTTAGATAGTTGCCATCATCAGATATGGAAACAGACCTCACTGGAGCAAACACCGATCTGCTCCAAATAGGCGTTGAGCTGCCAACACCAAAGAGATAGACTTTGAAGTCAGCACTTCCAGCTACTATGTAGCTACCGTCTGATGAAATATCAACCGAGAGAACGGAGTTGCCAGTTGAGTAGGTCCAGACGGGAGTTGAGCTTCCACCTTGGAAGAGGTAGACCTTGTTGTCCAAGCTGCCTGCAGCGATGTAGCTGCCATCGCCGGAAATGGCAACGGAGCGAACCTCGTCGCCCGATGAAAAGGTCCAAAGGGGCGTCGAACTCGCCCTGGAAAAGAGGTGAATCTTTCCATCACCCGTTCCCGCTGCGATGAAGTTGCCATCTTCTGAGATGCTGACGGAATATACAGTCCCACCTGCCGTATAGCTCCATAAGGGAGCCATTGTTCGGGCCTTTCCGGTTGGAAGGAGAACGAGAGAGAAACCCGAGACGACTAGGAGACACAGCACGAGCAAAACCTTTGCACCTTTCTTCATCACCTCACCCCCACAGATGGAAGTACTCGATTCCACAGAGAGCGGATCGAGATTTCACACCCTCCATTTATGGACCAGACTCGTCTATTCTGAATGCCCTTAATATATCTTTCTTTTTGACGGGGACATTTAGTGATTTGGACACTCGCCATTCGCCAACATTCGATGCCGAGGAAGAATATCGAAAGAAGAGCCGGAGCCCTTCGGGAATACTTGGATTGCAGTACTCAAGAGAAGTTCAGGTAGGTCTCTAATCTCAAGCCTGAGCAGCGCCGCAGGTGGGACAGAACTTCACTCCCGGTTGAAGGGGAGTTCCGCAGTTCGTGCATCGAGGCTGCGGTGGGGGTTGCGGAGCCTGTGGCGCAGGCTGAGGCGGCGGGGGTTGGGCGTAGGGTCCGTATGCCGGCGGAGGTGCCTGGTAGGGAGCGGGATACGGCCGTGGCATGGCTCGTCCCATCCGCTTGTATTCGTACCCGAGGAGGATGGATGCAAGCAGACTCCCGAAGAACGCTCCGTAGAATCCGACACCCAGCCAATTGTCGCTCGCGTCCATGGTGGCCGCCAGGAGAGCGACGGCACCTATGACGGTGATGATCAGCACGACCAGTGCCGCAATGAGACCTCTCTGGACCAGCTTCCGGGCAACGGGTGGCGGGGATCTGAACGCCTTCAGTGAAACGGCGGCCGAAAAGAACAGCAGAAGCGCCATCGGAAGGATGAGCACGGCCGCATACCCGAATACGTTAACATATATCCACTCTTCATAGCCAGCGTAGTAGTTGTAGTTGTACCATCCACCGAAGTCCCCGACGAGCAGCATGATCGCCCCTATGATGCCGAATATCGCAGGTATGATTAGGATAGGAGACTGCTCACCCACAGGAGCATGCGCTGGTGCAGGACCGTACGGTCCAGACGGTGTCGGAGCAGCTTGAGGCGGTACCGGCGCAACCGGGCTTCCACATGACATACAGAACTTCACTCCCTCACTAGCTGGAGTTCCACAATTCGGGCAGTTCATCTTGACTCACCTTTGCCAGTGAATGGTCAACACGGAGTATTAAGTCTTTCTGACTTGTGAACGGGCTCGCGTAGTGGGCAAAGGACTTGTACGGATTCGCCGATGGCCTGGCGGGTGTGAGTATGGGAAGCAAGTCCGAGACAGCGAAGGACATAGGCGGCATTCTGGGTATCGGGATGATGTTCGCGACGGCTCTGATGACGATAATCACATGGCTGACAGCGTGGTGGAACGGGATGTCGACCGGATCATTCACCGTGCTCGTGAACATAAATGCCGTCGGGGAGATGTTCGCTGAGTTCTGGCTCATTTGGATTGTTCTCGGATTCTCCCTCTGGGGCATCTACTGGTACATACACGAGGCGATGCTGGAGAAGAGTGAGCTGGAATAGGGCCTCCCAAATGAAATACTCAAGAGAACTTCGCCGCATTTGGTAGGCCGGGACTGGCATCCCGACAAAGCATTATATAACACCGTTAAGCATTACGAAATCGTTCCAGAGTGGCGATTGCTCTGGGGGGAGATAGAAAGAGGGGTATGAGATGACGTCAGCGAAGCCATCAGCTACAATGGATTTCGTGGATCGCTTCGAGGAGATGAAGCACATCCTGGACGCACTGAAGGCCGCAAGCGCAGGAGAAGGTCAACCTCTTCTCGTTCGTGGTGAGGCGGGTAGCGGCAAGACCCGCCTAGTTCAGGAGGCCGCCACTCAGGCGGAGGAACAAGGATTTGATATCGGGTTCGGGACCGCTCTCGCAGAATCCGTCGTCCCGTATCATTTCTGGAAGGAGCTTTTGGAAAATCTAGGCCTGAAGACCATCCTTGAGGAGGCTCCACCGCCAAGGCTCCTCGGGCTATATCTCATCGCCCCTGATGGAAGCATCTTGATCAGGGTTGAGCGGAAGGGAAAAGATGTCGACGATGGAGGACTGGTCAGTTCCGTGAACATCCTCAGAGAATACGTACAGGGGGCCGACGATTCAAAGGAGTGCGAGTGGGCTGAAGAGCAGCTGGCCGTGTTGCAGGAAGGGGGCAACAAGATTCTGGTGGCAGGGGAATCGGACTTCTCCGTTGGCGCGGTTCTCGAGGGGCAAGAGGACGAGAAGTTCCTGGCAGATCTGCGAACATTGGCAAACGCAGTTGTCTCGGATAGCCGAGAGATGGAAAGGGATGATAGTCTAGCCGCGACTGAAGCACGACTCCGCCAACTCCTCGAGTCGCGGAAGTACGAGGGCATTGACTATGTCCAGCACGACCCCAAGCTTCGTCAGGCAAGGTTCTTCGAACAGGTAACTCTTGGTCTCTCGCGAAAGGCGAAGGCACGCCCACTCTGTGTAGCGATTGACGATTTGCAGTGGGCCGATCCGTCGAGCCTGGCTCTCCTGCTCTACGTCTCCCGTAATATCAGGGAATCGAGAGTCCTCCTTCTGGGCACGTACCGGATAGAGGAGGCTGAGGCCCGGCCTCATCTCAAGGACGCCTTGAAGGGCATGGAGCAGGAAGAGATTCTCGCTGAAATGGATTTGAAAGGACTCTCCAAGGAATACCTGGCCGAGCTCGTAGAGTCGTTTATCGGTCCCCATAGTCTCTCTGATGCCTTCCTCGACCTCCTCTGGCAGGAAACGCGAGGGTTTCCCCTTTTCGTCCGCGAAGCACTCCTTGGGCTTGAGTATGATGGAAAGATAGTCTCGCAAGGGGTCGTCAAGCGTCTTGCGTGCCCATTGGACGAGGTGGCGCTGCCCGAACGGGTCCGAGATGTAATCCGGGAGCGTCTGGACCGACTTCCGATGGAAGACCGCCGGCTCCTTGACGCTGCAGCAACGTGCGGGACACGTTTCACCGCTGCTCTTGTGGCCAAGGTCACGGGAGAGGAAGAGGGGAAGGCGCTCAACGGGCTGAGCGCGATCGCGAGGGTCCACGGCCTCTTGCGTCCCACAGACTCGGGCTTCACCTTCGACCATCCCGCGGTGCAAGAGGTGGCATATGATGGTGTGCCAACCGAAATCCGTCAGACCTATCACAGGGAAGCGGCGGATTGGTTGGAACTCGCGGGGGGATCCATCGAGGACATCGGAGAACACTACTACAGAGCTCGTGATCGTAGGGCAGGTGCTGCGCTCCGTTGCGCCGCATCGGAGGCTCGAGCCAAGTACGCGAACGAGGAGGCAATCCGATTCTACACCGAGGCGTTGGAATTGGAAGAGGATGCACAGAAGAGAATGGAAATGTTCTATGGTCTAGGAAGGGTTTACGACTTGATAGCAGACTATGAGAAGAGCAGTGAATCATTTGGAACCGCATTGGAATTGACCGAAGAGAAGAGGAAGAGGGCTGAGATTAAGGCGTGGATTGGACAAATGCTTGTGAAGAGAGGAGAATATGACGAAGCCAAAAGAATCTGCACTGAGGCATTGGACTCGGTTGAAGGTGAGGAGTGCAAGGAGGAGGCGGTTGCCCTCACCAGCATCGGTCTTATGTCCCAATACAGAGGGGAGAATGACAGAGCCCTCGAATACTTCGAAAAGAGCCTGAAGATAAGCGAGAAGATGGACGACAAGAGTGGTATTGCGGGCACACTGAACAACATCGGCATTACACATAGGGAGAGGGGAGACGGAGACAAGGCGCTAGAGTGTTTCAGTCGCAGCGTGAAGATTTCAAAGGAAATCGGCCACCATGCTTTTCTGGCAAACCACCTGAACAATATCGGCATTATATATATGGACAGAGGGGAATACAAAAAGGCTCTCGACTACTATGAGAGGAGCTTGGCGATAAAGGAGAAAATCGGTGATCAGTTGGGCATCTCACACTCCCTGGGCAACATCGCGATTGTGCACTCCAACAGGGGGGACTACGACAAAGCCCTCGAGTACAACAGAAGATCCCTATCAATGGCGAGCAGGATCGGCAACCAACTAGGCGTTGCAAATGACCTCCTCAACATCGGTATCATACATCGTGAGCGAGGCGACTACGAAAGGCACTCAAGGACCTCAAGAAGAGCATAGAAATAGCAG
>JBHIBK010000134.1:0-5253 GCA_046759065.1 Thermoplasmata archaeon
GATTCGAACGTCGGAGCGGTGTACGTCTACTACGGAGGCTCATCCATCGACGAGAGCTTCGATTTGCTCATCAACGCCCCCGCAAGCAGCGTCAGGTTTGGCGCGGCGCTCGCCTCCGGGGATATTGACAATGACGGTTACGACGACCTCATCGTGGGCGACCCAGCCTATTCGAGCAGCGAGGGCAGGGTATACCTCTATTGGGGGTCCTCGTCCTTTGACGGCACGGTCGATGTGACTTTCTCCGCCCCGGATTCCAGCGGGAAGTTCGGATTCGCGATCGCGACAGGCGACCTGAACGCAGCCACGGACAGCTACGATGACATAGTGATCACAGCGCCCGCCTACACCTCGAACGACGGCCGCGCGTACGTGTACTTCGGCAACACGAGCGGGAACATGGACACGAGCAACGACGGCGTTCTCGACCCCTTGAGCTCAGGAGAGGCTGGCCGCTTCGGGCACGCTGTCGCTGTGGGGCAATTCAACGGCACTGGCACCGATGAGGACGTCTTCATCGGCGAGCCCTGGTACGACATCGGGAGTATTACAGACGCTGGCAGGTCGTACATATTCATCGGCGGCGCCGGGTCGAGCTTTGATGAGACTGCGGACAACACATCGCAACCGAACACGGACTATGAGGATGGAAGGTTCGGCTATTCGATAGCTGTCGCAGACTACGATAATGACGGTGACGATGATGTTTGGATAGGCGCTCCCTACAGCGATTGGCCGGGATTTCCGATGCGAACGAATTGCGGTTTCATCTATCGCGTCAATGCTGGAGGCGATGACGCAGACCCCGACTGGTCTGCTTACTACGATGCAGATAATGTCTACCTGGGCATCTCGGTCGCGGGGGGGCGACATCGAGGGGGACGGAACGGAGGAAGGGATCGTCGGGGCCAGAGCGAGCAGCAATGATGAAGGTAGGGTTGTCATCTACTGGCAGACGACCGGAGGAACCACGACCTGGACTGGGTCGAGCAACGGAGACAGGCTCGGACTCGCTCTCGCGACGGGGGATGTGGACAATGACGGGACATACGACGACATAATCGTCGGCGCCCCGGGCTATTCTTCGGGTGACATGAACGGGGCGGCATTCGTGTACTACGGAAACACTGATTCATCGTTCAGCGCTCAGAAAAACCTCTCGATGGTCTCCTCCGCCGATGAGAGGCACGGCTTCTCACTTGCGAAAGGGGATTTCAACAATGATGGCTACGACGATCTCGCTGTCGGGGCTCCATACTACGATGGCGGGAGCGGGCGCGTGTACAGCTACTGCGGTTCTTCGTCTGGACTGTCCAATCGCCAGCCACCTGACCTGATGTACAAGAATGTATCAGGCAGCGAGCTCTTCGGCTGGAACGTCACGACCGGAGATTTCAACGGGGACGGGTATGATGACATTCTGGTTGGCGCACCCTCGAACGATAACAGCTCCACGAACGATGGCAGGGCGTACATATTCTACGGTGGCGACGGCACGGACATGGATGGTGATGGTGTCGACGTGGACATCGAGGCTGAGACGGATGGTGAGCAGTTCGGATGGTCCGTTGCTGCGGGCAACGTGGACGGTAGCAGTAATGACGATGCGATAATCGGAGCGCCTACGTACAGTACGGACAAGGGGAGGGTCTACATCTATTCAGCCTTCACAACTCCAATAGAGACAACGCCAAACGCCACTTTGCACAGGGGGGCCAGCGAGAAGTTGGGCTCCTCGGTCGCGGTGATGAACTACGATGAGGACAGCTACGAGGACGTGCTCGTCGGTGCGCCTCTCAACGATTCGGACAGCAACACGGACAAGGGTGTAGCGTTCGTGTATCGAGGGGCGCGGGACATGGGATCGTGGTTCCCCGTGCCAGGAGTGGGGGATAACATTACTAGTTACTCGAAGCATTTCGCTGACAACACCAACCAGACTCTCGGCAATCTGACGAGCGACAACGAAGTCTACTACAAAGTCATCGGCGATACGACAAGGATCATGTGGATCTACCAATTCGATACGAGCGGGCTCAGCGGGTTGATAACCGAAGCGACCCTCTATGTGCAGTACAAGACAGATGCAGGTTACAGTGAGACCGAGGAAATCCTGCTTTACTTGACTGGTACCGGTTGGATCGGCAGCGGGATAACCCCCGATGTCCACACCAGCGACTTCGACGACTCGGCAGACCTGTATGCCTTGGGTTTCGACACCTGGAGCGAGATCAGCGGCATGCATTTCAAGTTCAGCAATCCGTCGAGCAACAAGGACGTGCACTTCGACTACATGGCGGTCAACGTCACCGTCCACTCGGGCGAGGAAGCGAACATCACGCTCAAGGGCCAGTACACGGGAGATTTCACCGGCATCTCGGTCGCCTCGGGCGACTTCGACGGCGATTCGTCCTACGCGGACGATGCCGTTCTCGGCGCACCGGGATGGTATCAGGCGACGAACGATACCGGCGCCGTGTACGTCTACTCCGGGACCAGCATCCGAGGCCTGAGCGGGGACGGGACACTCTCCACCCCAGACAAGACGATCGTTGGACCAGGAAGCACGGACGCCAAGTTCGGCTGGGCACTGACCAGCTTGAACGCAAATGGTGACGGCTACGACGACCTCATAGTCGGCGCCCCATACAATGGCTCATCGGACGATGACGGCGCGGTCTACGCATACATCGGGCCATCCTCAGGATTCGACAGTCCCGACTACACAAGGAACGGCGAGGAGGACGAGCTCTTCGGCTATGCCGTCATTGGCGGGAACTTCCTGACCGGCGCGGGCTACGAGGACATCGGCGGAGGCGGGCCCTTCTTCAACGGGACGGACAACGACGGGCGGGTCTTCATCGAGAACATACCGGAGTTCGAGGAGATACTGATCCCGCTCATGCTCGTGATAGCCATACCCATCGTGATTCGAAGACGTTTGCGACGGTAACGGAAACCTCTTATCCCGCCAAAACATCCTGATAGATGCGGGGGTAGCCAAGCCCGGTCAACGGTGCAGGACTTAAGATTCTGTCTCGAAGGAGTTCGTGGGTTCAAAGGCGCCTCTGGGTCCAGTCGCGCGGAAAATCCCACCCCCCGCATTTCTTCTCGATTACTCCGTGGGACAGATGTAGTTGCCTCCTCACCAACAGGCAGATGGGCTCGTGGCAAAAGAGATATAGAGTTGCGACTCCTTGAGAGCGCGATGACAAAGACGATCGCCATCTCTGACGATCTCCACAAGAGATTGAAGCTCGTCAAAGCTAAGGAGGGCTTCAGGAGCATGGATGAGCTCCTATGCCATCTCCTGAGGGATCACCAAAGGCATGCCCTCAAGGAAGAACTTACCCCTGAGGAGATCAAGACGCTCAGGATAGCCAGAGACGTCATGAAGGAACGCGAGGAACTCCTCAGACTGCTTGAATGACTGCGGTGGGAATGCAAACTGCCGACAAAGTAGTTCCTGGGTGGGTCGTGCTTCTTGGACAGTCATCGGAAACGCCCAACATACCAGCTGGCTCGCAACCACATCTTTAAGTACGGATTCGATTATCCTCATATCGTGGTACTATGCAGAAACCGCTCTCGGTACTGAACGCGAACATGAATCACCAGGTGATAGTCGAGCTGAAGGCAGGACGCGAGTGCAGGGGAAAGCTGGACGGTTTCGACCCGCACATGAACATCGTTCTCAAGAACGCCGAGGAGAGGATCAGCGATGAGGTCGTGAGGAAGTACGACATCACCATCCTCCGCGGGGACAATGTCATATACATCTCGCCATAGGTGATCCGCTGAGCAAGGGTACCGCTTCTATGGGTAAGAGGGGGAAACGAAAGACCCACATCGTCTGCAGGAGGTGCGGCAAGCACTCGTACCACGTACGGAAGAAGTACTGCGCCGCGTGCGGCTTCGGCAGGAGCGCCAAACTAAGGAACTACAGTTGGGCCAAGGGTCACTGATGATGGAAAAGCCAAGGGAGCAATGCGCTGTGGTCGGCGTCCATTCCTCCTCTCCGTCTCGGACGTCCTCCTACATCTACTACGCACTAAGGGCCTTGCAGCACCGCGGTCAGGAGTCCGCTGGCATAGCGGTCCATTCTCGGAAGGTCAAATGCGTGAAGGACCTTGGCCTCGTGGGCGAGGTCTTTCATGAGTCCAACCTGAAGAAGCTTAGGGGGAAGAATGGAATCGGGCACACGTACTACTCGATAAAGCTCTCCAAGCCGGAGAACGCGCAGCCGCACGTCATCGAAACGCCTTCGGGAACGATCGCCCTGGGACACAACGGCATCATAACGAACTCGGCCGCCCTGAAGCGGAAGATGGACAAGAAGGGTCATGAGTACCACCTCGGCAGTGAGGAGGAAACAATCGCGTTCATGCTCTCGGACGAGATGCAGTACGGACTGAGCTTCCCCGAGGCGATGAAGCAGGTAATCCCCGAGCTTAAGGGGTCCTATTCCATGACTTTCCTACACGATGGCACGGTCTACGGACTGAGGGATCCGCATGCGATCAAACCGCTGTGCATCGGGAAGGTCGACGGCGGGCACATAATCGCGTCCGAGAACGTGGCGTTAGACGTCCTCGACGGCGAGCTCATCCGCGACGTGAATCCGGGAGAGCTGATCGAACTGACGAACGACGGGTTCGTTAGCCATCAGCTCGTGAAGAGCAGGAAGAAGGCGCACTGCTTCTTCGAGTACCTGTACTTCTCGCGGGCCGACTCGATGCTGGACGGCAAATGGGTCTATGAGATCCGAAGGAACATCGGGGCGCTGCTCCACGAGATGTATCCGGTCGAGGCGGACGTCGTCATTCCCGTACCTGACTCGGGAAGGTCTTTCGCGATAGGCTACTCCGATGCATCTGGCATTCCCGTTTCCGAGGGGCTCATGAAGAACAGGTACATTGCGCGGACGTTCATAATGCCCGACCAGAAGAGCAGGGACGTCAGCGTGCGTGAGAAGATGAACCCCGTCATCCCTGTGGTCAAGGGCAAGAGGGTCGTTATGGTGGACGACAGCATCGTTCGCGGGACGACAAGCAGGCGGATCGTGTCGATATTGAGGCAGGCGGGAGCGACGGAGGTCCATGTGAGGGTCGGATGCCCGCCGATACTCGCGCCATGCTACCTGGGGATTGACATGACGACGAGGGACCAGTTCATCGCGAACGAGACGACGGTGGAGGACATCTGCAGAGAGCTGGACGCGGACTCCCTGGGCTACAACACGATAGAGGGTGT
>JBHIBK010000135.1:0-5253 GCA_046759065.1 Thermoplasmata archaeon
CGCGTTCTCGAAAGTCACATCGGTCCAGAAGCCGAATGTCCAGGAGAACAACTGCATGAGGCCGAGGAAGCCAATGATACACAGCCCCACGACGGCCAGCGCGAGCGCCTTCGTGAAATGCTTGGAATTCGCTATCCGATTGATAGTCCCTCCACGCGGCATCCGATCTCCTCAACGATGAGCGTGTTCATAAAGCTAGTGCCTGGAATACTCCATCAGGACTGTAGGACTTCGTCCGCGTGCGAGGGTCGCTACTTCCCCCGCTCGATGACCCTGATGCTATCATACACCTCGAACTCCGTCCCGTTCTCCCAATTGCTGAACACTGTAGTCCCTCGCAGGACTCGGAATCACCATGGTGATGTCTTGAAGGTCAGTGTGAAGGGCAAGTCGCAGAGAGGCACGCCATAGAGGTCCTCAATGTACAGGATCTGGAAGACATAGGTCGTGTTCGGCTGAAACGAGTTGTTATGGTACAAGTAGAGTTGCATGGGGCTTGGCCATATCTCGCTCCACGCGCCCGGGTCAGGTGTTATGCTCCACGTCAGGGTGGTCATGTTCATCGACCAAGAGAACTCGATCCAGATGGCCTGCCAGATGGAGACGTTTGTCTGGTTGTTGGAGGGATCTGTGAGGACGACGTAGGGGCAAGTGCTTGCTGTCGTGAAGGTCCACGGATTGGACACGGGGCCTGGAACCAATGGATTCCCGGACTTATCTATGGCGTCATTGACATCGACCTCATACTGCATGCATTCTGTGAATGGTGTCGTGTGTGAAAGAAGGAGATGCGTGTCGTTATCATACCATTCCTCAACCCATTGACCGGGGACAGAAGGCGTTATCGTCCAGACCACAGATCCGGTATCCATAGGCTCGCTGAACCAAATCGATATGTTTCTGTAGAGCTCGACACTGACCTCTCCGTTATATGGATCAGTCACCACTATGTGTGGGTCAACGCTCCCGGTCACGAACGTGAAGGGATTTGGCACGGGTCCCGGAACGAGTGCGTTTCCGCTCATGTCCTCTGCATAAGTGACGGCAACCATGTACAGAGTCGCTTCAGCAAAGGGGAAAGAATGAGACAAGGTCACGATTGTGTTGCCATTTGACCATGTCGAACTCCAGCCTCCAGGATCGGGATCCGGGGAGATCATCCACATGAATGTGGAGACATCCATTGGCTCGCTGAAACCAACCACTATATCTGCATCGAACAAGACACCCACCGTGCCATCTGCCGGATAGGTAGCGACGATTATTGGCGGCATGGAGACTGTGATGAACGTCCAGGGGTTTGGAACCGGACCAGGAGCGAGCCAATTGCCGTTGAGATCCTTCCCACCCACCTCAATCGTGATTGCGGCGTCTTCGGGCCACGATTCGTTGAACTGAATCTCAAGGAGCGTATCGCCCTCGCCCCAGAATGTACTGTGCGCAAGAAAAGGTGTCATCGACCACCACACGGATGAGATGTTCATCGCCTTGCTGAACTTCACGAAGATGGATGCGTTGAGCGGGATGTCCAATGCCCCATCCGGTGGATCAGTCCACACAATGTAGGGCGGATCAGTTGGCTTGTTGTGGACCTCCCAAGTCTGTGGCAGGTCGACCCAGATCCAGTAGCCTTCGCCTGCGGTCATCACATCGCTCCCGCTCAACTGCCTGAGGTTGAAGGGTGGAGTGTCGTCGTATCCCTGAGCCTTCACCCAATCCACGCCTGACAGGGCTTGGTCAAGCGTCCTCGCGATGAAGGACGGATAGCTCACGAAGTTCCATCCGTGCCCCAGTTCGATCTGCGTCGCCTCGGGAACCAGACCCGCCACGACTAGATTGTCCGGTTTGACTATGTCTATCCAGAAACCCATGGTGTGGTCTATGTCGAAGAGCGTGCCGTAGGTCTTGAAGGTCCAATAGGACTTCCAGTGATTGCTCTGATCGGAGGACTTGTAGTAGCGTACGTGCTTGAAGCTTCCATCGAGGGTCTGAAGGACGACCTCAAGAGTCGTGTTCTCCTGCACGAGCGGGACGGATGCAATCTGCTTGCCCGTCTTGAAGGGAATCAGGAACTTCGCCGCTTGACCGCTCCAATTCGAGTTGCCGCTCGTGTCGTTTGCAGCTACGTAGTAGAAGTCGTTGAACGGGTCCCCGTCTCCCGCCAAGGAGTGCAGATATGATGTGGTTCCGCTGTTCACCTGTGCGAGATAGGAGTAGCCGTCCCCGTCGTAGTCGTAGCCATCATGACCGTATATCGCATAGTGAGAGACGTCGTTGTCGCCCGCGCCGTCATCGGCAGAGAGCTCCCACGACAGGAGAACGTTCTCGTTGGACGGGCCTTCCAAGACGGCTGATGTCAGGAGAGGCGCCGCCGGCGGGTCCGTATCCGTCGTCTCGTTCTGGTCGGGAGAAGTGGAGGGTAGATGGTTATGAGGAGAGTGACTCCCCACTGGCCACTGAATGAGGACCAGGAGCAGCAAGATTGTGATAGTGTAGACAACAGCCGCCTTCCCCCCTCTCTTTGACCAGTCCCACACACCTACAGCACAGTTACTGCCCACGAACACTCCTCCACTGTTCTTTCTATCGGTAGGACATACAAATAATTTATGGTACAATCTTCAATGTTTCAGGCGAGGAAAGTCTCAAGGCCCGATCACCCTGATGCTGTCGTACGCCTCGAACTCGGTGCCGTCCTTCCACTTGCCCGTGATCTTGATCTGCACGGATTCGCTCACCTGCACGGTGTCCTTGAATTCCTGGCGGTTGAATTTGAGCATGAGCACATCGTCCTGATAGTCCCATCTCTCGGGCACGAGGGTGTCCTGTAGGAGGATAGTCGATACGTCTATGTCGTGCACGGATGCGTTCTCCGCGCTGAGGTAGGCGGTTATCCATCTTCCCTTGGATTTGAGGTTGAGGATGTCGGGGTCGATGTCGATGGAGAGTGAGCGGGAGGGTGTCAGGTCGGCCTTGGTGGCGTACTTGAGGTCACCATTCCTGATGTCTTCGTAGCTTATGTGCGGGTTGCCGTAGGTGTCAAGTGCTATGGAAGTGAAATAGAAGACGGAATTGACGAGAAGATCGACAGTCTCGATGTGCCAAGCACTTCCGTCCCACTCTGCATACTTGAGGCTGTCGGTGGCGAGATCCTCGTAGCTTATCCGCGGATTGTCGCTGGAGTCAAGAGCAATGGAGGTGTAGAAGCCAACAGAATCAGCCGAATCCACTGTCTCGATGTGCCACGTGCTTCCATTCCACTTGGCGTATTTGAGGTCGCGGTTGGTTTCATCCTGATAGCTCATGTGGGGATAGTCGTTGCTGTCGATGGCTATCGAACAGTCATCGCCTACATCGCCGACGGAGTCCACGGTCTCGGTGCTCCAGCCACTTCCGGTCCACTTGGCGTATCTCAAATCGCGATCGTGACGAGTCCAATGTTGATAGCATATGTGCGGGTTGTCATGGGTGTCAAGACCTATGGAAGTCTCCGAGGGGTTCATGCCGTCGGAATCCACAATCCGAATCTCCCAACTGGCTCCAGTCCATCTTGCATGTTTGACATCGTGATTTGTGCTACCATAGTAGCTCATATGGGGATTGTCGCTACCATCGAGGGCAATGGAAGTGTAAAGGCCAACGGCATCAGCCGAATCCACTATCTCGATGTCCCACGTGCTTCCAGTCCACTTTGCGTATTTGAGGTCGTCTTTTGTGTCATAGAAATAGCTGATGTGTGGATTGTTTGCACTGTCAACGGCTATGGAGCTGAGTTCACCAACGTCACCAATGAAGTCCACCGTCTCGATGCTCCACCCACTTTCGGTCCACTTTGCGTATTTGAGGTCTTCATTGGAGCGGTCATAGTAGCTGATTTGCGGGATGTTGTCGCTGCCGAGACCTATGGAAGTGAAAAGGCCGACCTCACCGTCGGAATCTACGATTTCTATGTGCCATTTGGCTTGGGGGGAAACACCTCCTGCATTGCTCGAATCGCTCGGCTGAACAGGAACCGCCAAGGCCGACGCTATCAGGAAGACCACGAACAGAAGCGGAATCCTCAGTTCCCCGCCAAGAATCCAGGCTCTCACATTCCCTCCTCAGGGAAGAATCGACCGCCAGAGTATATGATTGTTTCCGTTCCAGAGCCGCTCCCCCCGCTCCCGCACGTGATACCTCCTCCTCGTCCCGATTTCACAGAGAGAGGATTCCAGCCGGGCGGGCTCAGGCGGCTAGCTCGATCCACTGCTGGATTGCGCTCTTGATCAGGGACGAGCTGGACTTTATCCTCTCGAACTCCTCCGGCGTGTAGCAGAGATAGTCAACGTGCTTGGGGAATCTCGCGATCCTAAGCAGCATCTCCATCCTCTTGAGGAAGCGGACGCCCTTGAAGTGTTCGGAGATCACGATGATGTCCAGGTCGGACTCCTCTCTCGCGCGACCGGTGACCCTGGAGCCGAACAGGAACACCTTGGCTGGCTTTATCTCCCTCACGATTCTCGGAAGAGCCTCCTTCTTGAACCGCTCTATCCAGGCGTCACTCATCGTCCCCCTCCAGTTGTTCATAGCGTCCTCTCAGGAGGTCGAACACCTTCTTGGCGGACTCTACCTTTTCCTTGGCGGTTTCTCTGTCGTACTGCTCACAGGGAACCTCCTCGCTCACGTCCGGATATCTCGCGAGCGTATAGTCCGCTGTGAGAGCGTGGACTTGCGACATGACTTCCTCTGTGACGGTGAGCTGATGTGCCAGCTCATCGATGTAGTGTATCCTCGGGAATTCCCTTCCCTCGAGAGCGAAAATGGCCTTCAGCAACTTCTCGACGGCCTGGTGCGAGAGAAACGCGGCTATGTCGTATCCCCCGATGTCTATGTTCCTCCCAGCCATCTCGAGGTCGTGCAGGGCTTGCTTGAGCCATTTCTTCGCTATCTCCTTCGTCATGACACTACCAGTGGACTGTCTGCGAAGAATGTCGGGAGGGCTAATATATGTTTGCTCACGCACTCTCCAGCGTCATCCAGTGTCGAGGGGAAGACTCTGACAACAGAAACATCATCTCCTTGGGTCGATCACCCTGATGTGGTTGCATGCCTCGAATCCGCTCCCGTCCTCCACGACCAGGTCGTTAAGTGGGTTCCAGCGATACAGGTGTTGGGTCCGGGGGAAACGGTTCCGTGAAAGCGAGGGGCCTCACTTCTTGGGTTCGATGATCCTCGTGTCCCCGATCTCCCTCAGCAGGACGGACTCTCCGGGGT
>JBHIBK010000136.1:0-5183 GCA_046759065.1 Thermoplasmata archaeon
AGTTGAGATGACAGAGGCCCGTGCTGCCCGCGCCGGAGTCTCTGTCAACCTGAGCCAGGGCGACGCCACTCAGCTCGCCAATCATGACGAGTTTGATGCAGTCCTCGTCATAGACCTGATCGAGCTTCTTCCAGAGGAGAGTGATGCCCAGAAATGTCTGGGTCAGATCCACGGAGCCCTTAGGCCCGGCGGAGTGGCGGTCTGCAACGTCTACAACCCATTCACCACCGGCGAACACTGGTTGACCAAACTGTTACAGCATAGGCAGGAAGTATCGGAGGAGCACGCCCGTGGCATCAGTATCACAGAGATATGGAGGCTCCAGCGCTTCGACCCTGTCCACGGCGCCGGCTGGGTCAAAGCCACTACGATAGTCGAAGCCCCAGACGGTCGTCACGTCTTCCGCGACAGATTCCGCTTCCGTATCCAAAGCTACTGGGGCATGACCAACCACTTGCGTGCCGCCGGTTTCAGAGAGATCAGCTGCTACCCGGACTGGAAGACCAAACAAGCCAAGAAGCCAAAGGCCGAACAGCTGGTCTTTGTTGCCCGCAAATAGCTGAAGCTACTAATTTTGCTGCAAGTTGTTGCCGATAGAGGTCGTAGCGGTTCTTCTGTTGGCTATCGAGGGGGCTACCGCCCTGATCGAACTGGCCGTGTTCCCCCACTGGGAGAAGAAGTTCATGACGGAGGCGAGAAGGAGGGAAATCGAGGCTAAGAAGGAACAGAGAAAGAGACACAAGCGAGCGAGGAGCTTCACGGCAACTGCCCGGGCAGCACTCGTCAAGTACTACGCTTATGTCATCCTTTTCGGTCTACCGGCGACATTCATAGTGGATGGCTCGGTCTTCAGGATAGGGCTGCTCTACTCTCCCTACCTCTCGTTCTTCAACCCCCTCGACAGTCACGTGCAGCTCGCTGGAATGGCCCTGTCAGCGATAGGACTCGTGATTTCTGTCCCGGTTACAAGGACACTGGCGGAGCAGGTTTTCGGCAAGGCGAAGGAGGAGAGGAGGCTCATCACGACGGGCATCTACGCCTACGTGAGGCATCCATCCTACCTTTCTCTCATTCTCATATCTATGGGGATGCTCCTCGTGACCCTCAACTACCTGGCACTGCTGCTCCTACCGCCCCCCTTGTTGGGCTTTCCTCCTCCTGGTATTGAAGGCGAGGAGCAGGAGCTGCTCAGGAGATACGGCAAGGACTACGAAGACTACATGAAAAAGACCGGAAGGCTTCTCCCCAAGATCAGGAGATAAGACAGCAAGCTCAGCTGCGACCTCTGCGAGGGCACCGACCGCATCGACACCAGACAAGAAGAGGACTCAAGCGAGTCCTAGGAAATCAGGCAGAGATTCCCCGCTCGGCTATATGGAACCTGAATCGAGGCCGGTAGGAAGGAGTCGTCCGATGCCGCGAAACATCTCACTGATGAACAATCAAATGCTTGCACCATCATGTTAAATAGGGCAACGCCGGATGTCGTGGCTTGGTATGGTTTCCCCTGGGGCCACGTTGGATGATATGTTCCGATGCGTATCCCGAACCAGAATAGACATTAGGATGTGCTTCTCTCCGAGCTTCGGGAGTCTGACGATGCCGAGGAGGCCGATGCCCTTTTCCCGGGATCGGCGGCTCGCCATGCCGTAATCTGATTCCAAGAGGCGGACGGGAGTGGCGGTTGAGAGGGTCAGAAGCTGGATCGCTAGCCTCGACGAGATGCTGAAGGGTGGAATCCCTGTAGACTCGAACCTCGCCCTCTTGGCGGACCCCGACGTATCCGTCGAGCTTTTCCTCCAATCCTTCGCCTACCAAGGGCTTCGCGACGGGGAGGGGTTGATCTACTCCAGCGCGACGAAGCCCCCGGACAGGATCCGAAAGGAGTTCGCCCACTGGAACAGAGATCTTCGGGAGTTCGAGAGAGACGGCCAGGTCATCTTCGTAAACATGGCGGACACATCAAGCAAAGGGCAAAACGTCATCAACGTGGACTCGCGGGACTACACGGGCGTCTCGGTCGGCATCAATGAAGCCATCGACATGTTGGACCCTGAACTCTATCCTCGCGTTAGAGGCCTCTGCGATTCAACGGGGGACGCCCTCTTCACCCTCGATCTAGCCTCAGTGCTCAAATTCGCTGAGACCCGGCGGGCGAAACGCAGGGAAAAGCCGATGGTCTCTCTCCACACACTCCTCAGCGGGATCAGAGACGATCTCGTGGAACCGTTTCGGC
Source organism: Thermoplasmata archaeon (assembly GCA_046759065.1). Taxonomy (GTDB): domain Archaea; phylum Thermoplasmatota; class Thermoplasmata; order RBG-16-68-12; family JAGMCJ01; genus JAGMCJ01. The sequence continues at coordinate 2,237 of JBHIBK010000136.1, forward strand.
ACCACGCGGACGGCGTCTTCGAGATAGCCGTCGAGGCCACGGAGGAGGAGATCATAAGGAGGTTCAGGGTCTCGAAGATGCACTTCACAGGTTTTGACGATCGGACACGTCGACTCATCGTCACAGAAGGCGATATCCAAGTCCTCCCCTTCTTCTAACGAATCTGGGGTCTCCGGAGTGCCAAGTGCTGGTCTCGGCTTTCAGGCCGAAGCAACTCTCAGATTATTGGACACAGGTCCTGAGGACTTGTGGCTGCGAGGGAGTGCTGCCACCGCGGCGAGAGAACCAGCCTCCTGTAGAAGGAACGATGGGGCAGGACCGTCTGCCTCCGCTGCGCCGTGCTCAGGAGGAATGATGAACCGCCCATCACGGAGTTCACTGGGTAGCACCCTAAGCTGGCTCTTCAGAGCCGCCACCGCATGTCGGAGAAGCGCTCCAATTCCGCAGAGTGGAACATGCATTACCTCGGCGACTTCGTCCACTATCTGACCGGCTTCAGGGCGCTTCTATGGGCCTGGATGCTGTATACCGCTAGCGCGACAGCCACCAACGGGAACAGCGCGTCTTCCATCACATCAGTCACGACCGGGACAATGCCCATCCATTCCAGTGACATGAAAAGGGCCCAGAGGGAGCCTACGGTCAGTGCTACGGCGAAGGTCAACCATGCCTTGGAGATGTCACGGGTCTCTGCGTAGTTGCGGTAGGCGATGACCGCGCTGAGCAGGAAGGTGGCGAACCCTAGGAAGTCGAGGACGGCGAAAAAGCTCATCGAATCATCCTCCCGAACCTTTTCCCCTTCTTCTTAGTGTCCCTGATGTGTTTATGTGAGAGGTAAGTCGTGAAGAGGAAGGCGACGGCCGCGGTGGTCACGCCGAAGAAGTGTTCAACGAAGTTCAAGATCTCATATAGGAGAACCCCTTCTAGGACGGTGGCTACGGCGCCCACGGCCAGGAGCACGTAGGCCGTGAGGTATGGTATGAGGGCGACTCCACTCGTCCTGAAATCTTGGACCACAGGTATCAGGCCCGCACCTATAGCTGACAGTCCAACCAGCTCCAGCAGTTCCAGCTGCATCAACTCACCTCAAGTGTTTCATCGCAGAGCATGGCGAACCTCTCCAGTTCCTGGGGATCCGTCTTTTCGAGGATTCCAACGATTGCTTTGGCGTCCGCCACCCTTGCCTTTGAGACGAGGGTGTGCACGAACTCCTCGACCGCCCTGATATCGCTGTGCATGGTCAGGGCTGTGATCGAGTCAAGCAGGATGGCCAGCTGGTCACGGACATCGGATAGGGCGGCAGAGAGGGAGATAGAGAGGTCCGTTAGGGCGGAGGGCGACTTTATGAAGAGACATCCCGATTTCTCCCTGACGGCGGTGACGTCCTTTGACACCAGGTCCACGAAGTAGAAGGCCGACGTATCTAACCCGCTGCGTTGCAGGCGGGCCTGAATGTCCCCGCAGGGCCTGACGGCAGAGATATAGACCACTTTGAAGCCTGAGTCGACGAGGCTCCTGGCGATGTCGATCAACCAGTGAAACATCGTTCTGGCTGGGCTAACCAAGAGGAGGACAGGGTCTCCTCAAGATCCCACTCACCCCAAAATCCTTTCAGAACCGCCCGCTGCACGTGAATTCAAACAGCGTGTGTTCCTATTTACTGATTGTTCATCCTGAGGACAGCTGCTCTGTCACTCCTTTGGAGGCCAGGGCACTGCTTGCGTTGGTGGAGCTTGCTCCCCAGCCCGAAAGCCTTCCGTGGATAGAGGGGGCAGCCTTCCGCATTTAGTGCTGGGGAAGGCATTGGTGAATATCGCCGGGTTCACCACAGCAGATCTTCTCAAGCCAATACTAGCTCTTAGGATGGAACCCGAAGATGTGATTCTCCAAGCCACGCCCGAACAGGCCTACAAGAGAAGGATCGATGGCGCAGGGTCGCCTGCCTCCGCTACGACGTGCCGGGGAGGAACGAGGAGCCGCCACGCGCTGCCATGAGATCAACTGCGTTCCAGAAATGGAGTCTAGCAAAACATACGACATGACATAGATGGAACGTCGCCAAGAAACTGTAGGGGCTCGCCGTTCCCCGACGCTCGCAGTTCTATTATTGGATTTCAACATGGTCCTACTGTGCAAGAGGATCCAGAAATGGAGAAGGGAATGGGAGCGAACCTAGAGGACGCAGTAGGTTTCGTCCAAAGAGAGGGAGGCGAAATCGAAAGGGCTCGGTTAGAAACTATTCTGCACGGGCACAAGCCGGCGGAAAACGTAGTCGAAGCAATCACTGGCATGCAGAACGACGATGGCGGTTTTCCCTACAACCGGGAGGAAGGGAAGCCGTCCACCATCTCCGACACGGAAGGGGTGCTGGTGTGGTTGAGCGATCTAGGGCTCATGGCTTCAGGTGTGGGGAGGAGGGCCATCGGCTACCTCCTGTCGATGCAGAAGGAGGACGGCAGCTGGGACGAGAATCCCGAGATAACGGAATACGATCCGCCTGTCTGGATGACGCCCGGTGACGAGAGGGTGGCCGTGTTCAACACCTGCTATTCGGGATTCTGGCTCGGTGTTGCCGGATATAGGAAGGATGCCTCCTTCAAGAAGGCATACAACTTCCTCATCGAACATCAGGACGAGTGGGGGCGATTCTCTGGGTTTCTGCACAGCAGCTGGATCGGGACATCGGTCTTTGCCATGGCGGAAGGGTGGGAATCTGAGAGGGTTAGGAGAGGCGTAGAGTTCTTGGATGGCATTGCGCCAAGCGTATGGGTTGCGTCGCAGATCAGTTGGCTGCTCTGGTGCTTCGCTGTAGCCAGCGTCCCAAAAGACACTCCATTCGTGGAGAAGATGCTCGACGAGCTCTCAAAGAGGCAGAGAGACGACGGAAGCTTCGCCTCCGAGGACGGCGACCCCTTCGCCCTGGATACGACCATTGAGGCCATCAAGG
>JBHIBK010000137.1:0-5165 GCA_046759065.1 Thermoplasmata archaeon
GAATTCCGACGGTAGGTAATTACACCGAACTGTCCGACGCGACGCCCGAATCTCCCGGCTAGTTGGTCAACCTCCTCATTTTTGATGTCTGTCTTGTAGTTCTTGCACTCAATGGGGATGTAAGGTGCGGGGATCTCATGGATGCTTGACAACTCAGCGAAGAAGCCTCCTTCACTCGAGTTCCGCATCAGGATATCAACCCTCTTCATCCCCTTCTTTATCCCGCGTTCCACCATGGGCCCCTTCAACGGAGGTACGAATAGTTTTGTGAGCACGGCAGCCATTAGGTTGTGATACTCAGTCTGATAGCCAGGTCCGGCAGGTAGCTTTTTCAGAGCTTCTAAGAAGAGCTGCTCGCATCTCAGAGGGTCTGGATTTGGGATATTCTCCTTTAGTCTGCCCAGATTGCTCCTAGCCCGTACGCCGGGCGACTCGCGTTCAGGAAGATCTCTGTCACCAACGACGTAGCGGCGAATCTTGGTGGCGCTCAGAGACCTGCGAAGAGGGTCCTTCCCACTCTTATAGTAGAGACGCGCTTGGTTTCGAGAAGCTTGGATTTTCCTCTTCAGTCTGAAGCCGGTTGCCAAGAACATCTGATCGATTTCATGAGGTTCGAAGTCTCGATAGAAGGTCTGATAACGCTTGTCCGCATTCATGTAGTAGCCATCACCGAGCCTCACTTCAGGCAAGCATTTCGCCAATACTTTCTGGTCTCGATGCTGGGTGTACCACAGGACGAGGCCGCCTCTGTCAAGCTTCCTCGTGCAGTGTTGGAGTACAAGCAGCCTCTCCGCCTCCACTGGCATTATGTTGCACACGTTCACTAAGAGAATTAGACTGAACTTTGCCTCTGACTTGGTGAATTCATGAGGGAAGACAAGGGTCCAGAATTGATCGCCAAATTCCTCTGCCCGGGAGTACATTGTCGCAGCCTGGTCAGTTGCGGCCTTCATCTTCTCAAACTCCACGGAACAGACCCGATGTCCTTTCTCTAGCAGGAAAACTGTATTGCGCAGCTTCCCCGCTCCAAAGTCGAGGATTTCCGCGCGGTCCTTTCCGGGAAGCATCTCTGAGACTTCATCAAGGACGCTGCCAAGTGTCTTGCCAGGGTCGGCGAAGGTAGGGGCGGATGCGGTAACATCCACGAGGACCTCTTTCCAGCCGTCATCTTCCACATTGGGGTCAGGAGTTATGAATCGATAAATCGACGAATTCCAGATCATGCCGTCCTCGCCTCGGAGTCTCGGAGCTTTTTGCAGATAATGCCCATTTACTAGATAAAATGCTGGCTAGCATGATTGTCTCTCGGACTCCGAACTCGGCAAGCTGACATCTCGCGGGGCTCTGGTGGCCCCCGTGTTGGCTGTCGAGCCACGCTTCACTTTAGAGCAAAGAACCTGTCCAACATTCCAATATGCCTACAACGGGATTGTCTTCGATGAGACAAACGTTAGCAGGGAAATGCGGCTTGGAGCTGTTGATTCGATTCCGGTGGTATGCCCAGTCCGCCGCTGTCCTGTCTCAGCTAATCTTCCCCACCCCCACCCAGGCACTGGATGACCGCTCCTCTTCTTCATTACTGGGACAGCTGGTGCTCGAACGATTTGACAGGCCTTGATCGTCTCTGCTGGGACCGGTTTCTGACCTAGAACGGACATAAGGTAGGTTACGGTTGTTTACGTAAACCGTTCACCACTGGCATAGCTGAGGCTCGCTGGTAACACTGGGTAACGGTAGGGGCGACGGTGAGGTTAACGGAGCGCACTCGTTGGAGAACGGAGCGAATAGAGACTTGGCTCACTCAGCATCGAAAATGACACTGCTCAGCCTCTATGACGACCGGGGGGACCCCTTCAGGGTCCCTTCACGATCACGTCGCGACCGCGATGGACGTGTCCCTAGTTCGTACCTAGCTGAGCGTGAGACGCTTGCAGCCTGTCCAGATTCTCCTCGATGAAGCGTGGGAGATACTTCGGAATGAGCGCTGGCGTTACTATCATAGCCTGAGTGCGGTCTCGATTGAACTCGACAAGGGCTCGCCCCAGGCTGTCGAGCTTGGACATGTCGCGGTTGAGGAACAGTCTCCCGTCCGTTACCCAAAGGAGGGCCACACCCGAAGGAAGGTGGTCCGAAAGGTAGCCATATGCTTGACGAATCTCCGAGGGTTTCTAGCCCCCCGAGAGGGTGTGGCATTTCAAGGCTAATGCTACACGCAAGGAAGAGCAACCATTGACAGTCTCAGATCAGCCACAGATTTCGAATCCGGGAAGAGTGAGAGGGTCGGTCCGGAATGCACCTCTACTGTTGTGATAGTCGAAGGAGACGGTAGTTTGAAAGTCTGCGCAAATGCTGGCCTCGAGCTGAATACCTCGGCAGGAATCGATGGTGATGCTGACTGATGCGTCCAGTTCCAGGGTTACGGTCAGATTGACGGTCGCATGGACTTGGTCTCCACCTGCATCTGAGGAATAGGCAAACCAGATCGAAGTCACCGTGAACTCCGAATCGGAAACGCTCGTTGAGAAGGTCAGGGTTGCGTTGTACTTCCGACAATTCCTATTGCTGAAGTTACCGTCCTCCTCGTAGTCTATTGACACGGAGATCTCCGGAGTCGGTTCCGGCGGAGCGAAGACGGTAACCAGGACATAAGTCACAATGCCAAAGGCAAGGACGACGAGGACAACGACTAGGATACTGAGAGCCATCTCAATAGGATCCAAGTCCAACCGTCCCTAACCAACAGAGTTGGTTTAGTATGTTTCTGGAGGCTCTAGGTATCGTGCCAACGACCACGTAAAGGCGTTGACGGCGAAATCGAGCTCCTATCCAGGAAGGAGTCCAGATAACTGCAGGATCAAGGTAATCATCGCGATGATTGTCGTCCCAAGGAAGGCAGCAGCGATGGAATGTCTGATTGTTTCGAGACGGGTTTCTTCCGAGCGGACTGAACACCGTCGCTTCTCACTTCTTCTTTGCCCGATGGCGAAGGTGTCTGATGGATATTGCCAAGACTCCAACGGTAAGCCCTGCGAGGGCAAGCACGAGCAGAGTTGCGGGACCGGGACCAGATCGAGGCAGTCCCAAGGACTCTTCGCAGCCCTCAGGAACAACACATCCCCCCGGGACTCTCTGAATCTGCAGGACAAATGACAGAGCAGCGATATCAAAGATTGAGAAGCTCATCTACGTGCCTAGGCTGAACCCCGGGGACTGAACTCACTAGTGCCACGTAGTCCTGGTCGACGGGAGGTAGGCCGTCATCTGGGTTGTCATCCCCGCTCGGCCGATCGTCGAAGACGATCCAGACGACAAACGTGTCGGTTGATTCGCTGGACAAGAGCTCCTCACGAAGATCAGGGTAGATCTTCGAGAGATTTGGGTCCTCTGCGGCGGCAGGGCTGTTCAACGCCGTTATCATAGCGAGTGCGATGGCTAGAGCACCCATGAGCCCTCGGCAGCTCACTTCGAGTCTATTCGAATGAACAGACATCTCTGATTGTGACACTACCCTCTCAGATACTTGCTACTGTCCTTCCGGTTGACACTTTGGTCAACCATTCTGTGTTCAAACTCCACCAGTATAGGTCATGACTAGGGCTAGCTGTTCTCCTATCGGCGGTCTCCCGTTCATCACTATGTGTAAAGGTACACGGTGGGCCCGATCACACCAGACCTCGAGGAACCTTTTCTGCTCTCGTACACGAAGACTACGTTCTGCGAGTAGATTGATTGGCCAGTGAGCGCACCATCTGGGTCGTCACGACTTCCTGGGAAGCGGAGAAGCCACTCGAAGGGGCTGTTGTCACTGCCACGATAGTAGACTTCGGCCCTATCGCTGCTGCTCGTATCCCTGACATGGAGATTCGTACCCTGAATTCGAGTTTCGGCGTAGTAGACGCTCCCAGCCCCTGAAGTCAATGTGATGTCGTCCGTCCACGCGATTGTCACGGGCTCGGATGAGCTGGAAAAGCCGTCGGAGGAAACGCCAATCTTCCCAAAGGTGAAGCCGTCGTTGGGGTTGGTGCCGATGGTGTAGCTCGCGGACGCGAGCGTTACGTCGTTGATGTCCCGGACCTCGAGCAAAAGCACCTGGGTCGACGCGTCGTAGTCGATGAAGAGGTGGTACTCCGTGTTGGCCTGGGCCGTGTAGTAGACGTTGAGACGGAGGGTGTTCGTGCCGTCCCGGTATTGCATGTAGTAGCGAGGATCTTGGCCGAGATTGGAGTCCATGCTGCGATAGTAGATGTAGACACTATTCGCCTGGTTCGCCTGGGTGTTGGACTGCCCCGCTAGGAAGACGGGGAACGCGCCCTGCCAATTACCCTGTTGAGTCGTCCTCCAACGGGCTGTGACGGTGAAGTCGGTGCTCCCATCCAGCGTCTCGATTCCGTGGGTGAACATCTCATCGCCCGCGTCTCTCCTATTGGACAGAACGTAAACTCGGCCATTCGCGCTATCCCACCTCACGTCGCTGTAAGGGTAGTTTGTCTCCTTGACAAAGCCTTCATCCGAGGAGTCGAATGTGTAGTGCGTCTCTGAAGATCCTATACTCTGAAAATAGTCCCCTGCGAGTCCGTCAATGTCGAAATCCAGGTAGAATCGTGCATTCACCCTGATTGAGAACTGATCGCAGACGTTATAGTTCACGAATGGCTCGAACTTGATTTCTGATGGAGACAGCTCAGTCAGACGCACAGAAAACGTCATCCTCAAGCACCCGGGGTCGTAAGTGGATGTGAGCGTTATGCTCGTTGGGGACACCTCGCTAATGTAGGGCCCTGCAATGAGGATCGAATTGTCGAGTTCGATCCAACCTGCGCCTCCAGCCTCTACCCAAGGCACGTCGGTAGCATCCACCATGGTAGTGCCATGGAACCTCATTGATTGGAGCGATACATAGCCGGAGTCGGAGACCGTATAGTCTGAGAATGCGGTTGCAACGTTGAAGCCATCATCCCATGCCAGGTCCATATCTGGATTGGCATTCGAAGCCTGGTTTGCTTGAATCCGACCGTGTCCCCACACATTGTCCGGTCCAACAGCCCCGCCGTCAATCGCTGTTTGACGGAGGATGGCCTTGATTTCAGCCATCGATAGCCAGGACTTCTTCTCAAGAATGGAGGCTACCGCACCCGCTACCAGTGGCGTAGCGAGGCTGGTTCCAC
>JBHIBK010000138.1:0-5107 GCA_046759065.1 Thermoplasmata archaeon
CTCAGAGGGGAAAATATCATCATCCAATAATAAACCACCGATTCTACATCACCCGCTGACACTCAGCAAAGACTTATATAGCCAGTATTCCAATGGTCAAAAGAAGAGAGGGGGCGCTTATGAAGACAGTCTTGGTATCCCTTCTGATCCCCGTCATTCTTATTGCTGGGATAGTCACGTTTGGTGTGGATATGCCTGATAAGATAAGGGATGAGCAGGAAAGCAACGTGGTCCTTTACAGATATGATTACAACAGAACTGGAACAGCACCTTTCGTGAGCAGTATCAAGAAGCCGCACGTGAAGTGGATCTTCCAGACAAGTGGCGACGCTCTATCCTCTCCGCTTATTGCGGATGTGAACAAAGACGGCAAAGAGGAAATTGTCGTCGGCGGCGACGATGGTCAGCTCTATGTTATCGACCAGAACGGGACCCTTCTGTACAGCGCATTCTTCAGACGCGGAGTACCCATGATGCCAGCGGCGGCGGATATCGATGGTGATGGTAGACTTGAAATTGTGTGGGGACAAGGCACTCACAGCTACGGAGGTTCTCTTGACATATACGCAGTCAACGGTGAGGACCTGTCTCTGATATGGAACTACACCTCGATCTCCGTCTCTAATCATAGCCATGGGTTCTTTGCATCTCCAATGTTTCACGACTCAAATGGTGACGGGTTGCTGGATGTTCTCATTGGCAGCATGGACGACTATTTCTACGCATTCAATGGTCTGAATGGTAGCGTAATATGGAAGAGCCCGAAAAGCCTTCACTACATCCGAACGACTTCACCCATGAACGACATAGACAATGACGGCTACGAGGAAATCATCAGCCTAGACAACGCAGCTCTAATACGCGTCCATGACGCCAATACAGGGTATATCGAATGGGAGAAGCAGCTAGGTTATGGTGTTGGGTCCTCGCCGCTAATAGCGGATCTTGACGGCGACGGTTACGCGGAAATTGCGACCTTTATGGTCGTTTCTGGCGGCGTATCAGTCCTGAATCACGACGGCTCCGTTCTGTGGAACAACACTACGGTAAACGATTTCTACACCTCTCCCACTATTGCCTATGTGGATGATGACCTTCTTCCTGACCTCATAGGTGGAGACTACTGGAACCACACGCTCCTCGCCTTCCGTGGCTTTGACGGAACCCCTCTTTGGCAGACAGTTATTCCGAACAATACATGGGCCCAGAGCCTATTGGTGACAGCGGATATCGATGGTGACGGTGAGATAGAGGTATTGGCCCAGGGCAAAGAAAGAGACCTCTTGTCTGTCAATGCCAGAACAGGGGAGATAGAGTGGACATTTCATGTTGAAAGGCCATTTGGACAGCCAACTGTTTGGGACATCGACCGAGACGGCGTTGCAGAGATAGTCTTGAGCGCGGGAGGAGGATTGGTCTACGTCCTGGAACAGGCTCCCGAGCCCAACTTCGCGCCAAGAACCATCGGATACTGGAAACACCAGTGCAAGGTCGAGGAGCCCAAGGAAAATCATCCGGGGATCACCGATGAATTCGTTTCGGCGATTGCGGAGAACTCGTCCGTCTTCGCGGGCGTTCAGTCACATGAAGAAGTGTGCGACATTCTCTTGTCCAATCCCAAATCAAACATGACAGGGAAGGCGCTCAGGCAGCTGATGGCTCTCTGGCTCAATATTGTATCTGGGATCGTGGACACGCGGGCGGGGATCGATCTCGGGAATCTGAGTTCAGCGAGGACTGTTGGTGAGGCAATAGCCGAAATAGAAGATATCCTTCTACACAGCAGCGAAAAGTCCGAGGTCGAAAGAGCAAAGGACATTGCAGACGCACTCAACAACGGATGAGATGAGTCTAGAATTTCCTCCCATGTGTAACCGCACTTAGTACATCGGCAAATTCGTGTCTCGGTCTCATCTGATGCGCGGGTCTGTCGCATCCGCCAAGATTTCTCCTTATTTCCGCAATCAGGACATTCGATGTGAGTCTTCTGGAGCGTTTCCATTGTCTCATCGAGAACGAGTGTTTCAAGTCTCTCTCTCCTTTTGGTCGTGACCACTTCCTCAATATCCATCTTCCTCATTTCTCCAGTGGGCCTGCACAACTGCTGATTGTACAGAACCTTCGCATGGTGATGATCGAACGCTGCGGAGGACAACTGTGCAACAGCACAGTCGTACCTATTCTGCCTTGATATACTCTGCGTAGATCACACCTTTCAATTGGGGAAATATCTTAGTTGCCAGATATCCTAGAAACCAAAAGTACCAATAGGGCTTTTCGGAAAAGATGCCAGAGCTACTGAATCTCTTTATTTTTTTCTTGATGAAACCCTGGTCTACCATTGTTTGGTCTAAGACGGATACAGTATTCAACCTGTAGTACACTGGATATGCCTCCTCCTCTCGCGTGAAGTATTTCTTCTTAATTCTTTTCTGCCATTTGTGCGATACCACCTTTGTCATTAGGGGAATGGGTGATTGGATATTTGGCGCGATCATAGCTAGGACGCCTTTTGATTTTAGAATCCTCGCCATTTCCTGCACAAACTCGGTAGGCTCCCCAATGTGTTCCACAACATAGTTGGCGATGATGATATCGAAGGAACTTGCCCGAAAGGGCGTTTTACGTGCATCCCCTCTTATGAGCTTTAGGTTACATCCCTTACCTTTTTCCACGTTTTCTGCGCTTATGTCTATGCCCATACCGTCCTTGATGAAGGGTAGCCACCCACGCAGTTCGTGTCCATTGCCACATCCCGCGTCGAGAACCACAGCATCGGGGACTGAATGTAGGAGGGCCAATATTTCTGCTTGAACCTCTGGATATGGTGATTTGCCAGGGGCCCTTGTTTTCATGCAATCCACCTACCCACTGCAAGACTTTCCAACGGCATCTTAGGAGGCGCCTCTACGAGACCATCATTCGAATAGGGGTAATTGAGGTCTGCGTAGAATATCATTTAACCGCGCTATTTCTGAAGCAATACTTAACCGTTCTCCAAGGTCGCCGTGGCGGGCGTTATTGCTGGAGCACTCGAAGCGCAGAAGCGTTGACACTCACGCGATCTCAGATTCCGAGCAGGGCGAGGAAGATCACTCCAGCGGCTATGAGGAGGCCTACCCTCTCGTGGCCGTCGAAATTCGTGGAAGTGAGTCCTCCAATGAATGCTACCAGCCCCGCAACGGCAGCTCCCGAGTACTTCAGGAAGCTGGCAAAGTCCCTTACCGACACATCCCCGTTCGCGAAAGTGAATATCACGAAGCTCAGCCAAACCATAAGGAGGCCGATGAGAAAGCCGATCGCTATCAGTGGCTTCGTGATCATCTTTCCTAAGTTTATCGGTTGCCTTGGGGGAGGGGCATACTGCGGATAGGGCTGATACTGCTGCTGTCCAGGCTCACCGTGGGCCGGAGTATCTCCAGCTTGGGCTCCTTCTTGGGTCGTCAAAACAATCACCGGATTGTAATCAAAAGCCCGAATAAAAATGCTTCTGTGCCGCAGAAGATTGATATCCGTGAATCGTCATGCTAGCGCAAGTGAAACGATATCCTCTCCTCTCAAAGATGGTCTACAGCAAGATCTTGTTCGCGGTTTTCATAATCTCCTTGGTCTGGACGATAGCCATCTTCCTGGCGCCCGCGACCCTCCCGCCCGGCGAGGTCACAGGTCTGTCAGGTCTCGCTAATCAGGTCGATTATGCGGATCGATGGGCAGAGCTCCCGCTCCCTCAGGCGATCGTCTACTACATAGGTGACGCCGAGTGCCACCAGATTCAGGAGAGGAGCTACAACATCGCCGGTAACCAGATGCCTGTGTGCGCCCGCGATGTGGGGATATTCGTCTTCGCGACGCTCGGACTCTTAGGGGCAATGATAGCCAGGCGCGGTCCGACCGCCTCGAGAATGCTCGTTAATCTGTTTCCCGCCAAAGCCGCGACGTTCATCAGGGAGAGGCTCGGTGAGTTCAGATTTCTGATTCTGGTTCTGGCGGTCTTCCTCGTACCGATTGCCCTTGACGGTGGCATCCAGCTTCTGACGGAATATGAGAGCACGAATCCCATGAGGCTGCTGACGGGGTCTCTGGCGGGCTGGATTGGCGGCTTCCTGTTTGGAGCCCTGCTGATTTCGACAAAAGTCGTGACATCGAGCGTCCGAGAGTTCGCAACTAGCGGCTAGACTTGGCCTCCCTCAGTGCGATTTCAACGGCCTCTTCGGCGGTTTTGGCGGGAATGAAGTTCCCGCCGCTCTCGTCGATTTGATCGATCCTCCAGGTCCTCAGGCCAATAACCTTCTTTCCTAGATCCAGAGCATGCCCCATCTCCGAGAGGGTCCCGTATCTCCCATCGATGGCGATGACCGCGTCAGAAGCCAGTGCGATGATGGCGTTTCTTGCGTGACCGAGGCCCGTTGGGATGCGCACATCAACATAGGGATTCGCATCGCCCGCCTCCGCGGAAGGAAGTATGCCCACGGTCAGCCCGTCCGCCTCCTTGGCTCCCATGCAGGCCATCTCCATGACGCCTCCCCGCCCGCCGCACAACAGCATCGCGCCGTTCTTGGCAATCCTCCTGCCGACCTCTCTCGACAGCTCTCCGATTTCCTCTGAGACATCCCCTCCGCCGATGACACCGATGATCATTAAAGGGCACTCCAGATGTTCCACGGGAATAGGTACGCCAATCCGCCGACTAGCATGAAGACCAGGCCCAGCAGGAACATGAAGACGGTGACCTCGGTCGAAGCCTGATCTTTGAGCTCTTGTCTTTGCCTCTTCTCGTACTGCCAAACTTCAGCGAAGTCAGGTACTGACGAGTGTCGCATCCTCTTGTAGGGGTTTCCCTCCATGTGGCCTCCCTGTGCGACGAGGACGACGACCCATATGCCAACGCCTATGAGGGCGATTATGCCGCCGGGGACGCCGACCACGTAGAGGAGAAGGGCAATGGTCAGGGCCGCCCCGAACATGTAGACGACCTTCTTCGGCAGTTCAAGCTTCATATTATTCTTCTCTATCGATTCCAAGGATTTAACTGTTGGCTCGAACGCCATGGAGCGAGAAAGGGTTATTAGGCGGCTGCTCATTACGACGCTAGGATGGCCAAGAAGAA
>JBHIBK010000139.1:0-5049 GCA_046759065.1 Thermoplasmata archaeon
ATCCCCTATGGGGTCCGTTGAATGGAAGGAGCGTTTGGATACCGCGAGGAGCCTGAGAACTCCCATGGCATCATCAGGTCCCGAACTGAGACGGGCCGGCTTCGTGCCTGGTACATTCCTCGGAAGCTGAGAGCCCTGGAAATACTCAGCCGGGAGTTTGGGGGCACTGAGTTCCCCGGTATCTACATCTTATTTGGGGACAAGAGAAAGGTATACATCGGGGAGGCCAAGTCGATCTCCACGAGATTGAGGACGCACAGGTCGATACGATGATCCGAACAGATTTCTTCGGCTACAGGACCAGGAGCGAATTCGTCGTGGAGACCGTGAGGGAGAAGCTTACGCGGTCCTACGATCTCAGGGGCGTCGTTAACGTCTTACGAGACTACGTGGAGAACCTCAACCGCGAGGCCGGTGAAGTGGGAGAAGCATCCCCCCACTGATGTGGATTCTACCAGAGGCTGGGGTACGCAAGTACCCTAGAAGTCCTCATGTACATACCGATGTGGACTGCATCTCCGTTGGCATCCACATCGATGTGTCGAGTCCGGAATAGCTGTCTACACTCATGTGGTCCAAGAGCAGCCCCTGCGGTGTTTCTTAAGATTTCCCTCAACACAGGTGTTGATTATGCGGGTAGTCCGATACCCCACGAGCCCGGGAGCCATAGCATTGCTCAGGCCTGCCGGGGGAAATAATAGCACCCCAGACAGCAACGCTGGCGATAACAGCGAGCAAACGTTTATGTGAGAACTCCGAGGACTACGGTATCCGTGTAGAGTATGGAGGAGATTCGAGCTCGCATCAGCTTCAAGACCGGCCTCTTAATCACGATGCTGGGCTTCCTCTTCGTCGTCGGGGGAGCGGTCGCAGTCTCCCTAATGGCCCTGCCAGAGCTCTCCGCTGCCCTCTTCACTATGACCATGGGGGACGAGGTGCGCCGGGCCTTCTTCTTGAGCGGCTCCATCGCCACTGTGATTATTGGGGGATTGTTGTTTTACATCGGCTTCGACAAGATCCGCCAGAAGCTGTTCATGGAGGTTCTCCGACGGGGAGTCGAAAGCCCGCGAACCTACCGCGAACCTCCTGAGTACTGAGAAGAGACCCCGGGGATTGCCGGGCCTCGTACGGTCCTCCCGGGAGAGGATGGGCTTCTCCGCCTCGGTCTTCACGGGGAGGGGTCGGCCCCCGCGTCGAAGATGCCTACAGACACGCCCCCTATGACCCCTCCCTCTCCTCGCCCCGTACGACGTTGTTGATCCACTGTACCAGCTTTCGATAGGCCTCCGCCCCCTCCCTTGTGAGGATTACCCGCTCGTGCCCGTCGTCGGCCATCTCCTTGCGGACCAGGCCCTTCTCGAGCATCCAGGCGAGGTATCGGGAGAAGATGTCGTAGTTGACGTTCGCTGCCACCTGTAACCGCGTCTTCAGCATGGGCTCGTCCTGTCGCCAAAGTCGTTCTAGAAGCCGGGCCACCACGTACAGGTCCGGTCGGGAGGGGGGTGGTGTAGCCATCTACCTCCCCACGATGTCCTCGATGCCGTCCTCCAGTCTTCGACGGACCGCCTCCCACGAGGCCCGCGTGCGCCGCTCCTCCTCCCACAGACCCCTCCTCCAGCGCCTCCAAAAAGCGGCGGCTCCCACCGTCAGGACAGCCCCAATGGAACCCGTGAGGAGGCGCCAGAACGGATCCACGAAGAAAGCCGTGAAGGCAAACAAGTAGGCCGCAGAGCCTGCGAGAGCAAAGGCAATCCACGTGGCCGCCGGGTCGTGGTGGAGTTTCCGAAGCCGGCGCTCTCGCGACCATAGGGGGGCACGAATCGCGGCCTCGGCTAGGAGCTCGACGGCACTGGATTCCCCCTCGGGAGGCGCTTCGCCGGCTAGTTCTCGTTCGAAGGCTTCACGGAAGGTCGTATCCCAGGATCTCAGCTCCTGGAGGCGGGGGCGATATGATGCCCGGAGAAGGAGGTAGCCCAGCAGCCCAATAGCCACGGCGACGCCCACCAGCAAGCCTGAGGTGGCTGGGAGTCCGAGGGTGGTTACCAGATCATGTCCCCACAGGAAGGCCCCCACGAAGAGGAAGGCGCCCAGAAGGAAGGCGCCCAGGACGACAAGAACGATGGCGTTCTCCCATGCTTCCCGCTCGTATTCGAGGGTTTCCACGGCCAGACGTCGGGCCTCCGACAACCCGTCCAGCAGGAGGGCGCCGACATCGTCAGGGTGGGGTGGGGCCAGGGGATCGCGGGCGAGGCTCTCCTGCACGCGGTGGGCCGCCCTCACGGCCTTCCAGTGGATGTAGGCCGCCAGTCCGATGGCGAGGACCGCCGTATACACGATGATGGCCAGAACCAGGACCGCCCCCCATCCTCGGGGCGTTGCGTCCACGGAGTAGCGGAACACCGTCTCCTCGTCTCCCCTCCAGCGGATCGCGAGGCGGGTCCAATCGTTGATGCGAACCAGGAGCTTCCGAGGTTCCTCGGCTACCTGGTACCCCTTGATCCGAAGTCGGTGCGCAAGGGCCGCGGTGGCAACCTCCGGTTTCATCGGTACGGAGGCGAGGAAAGGACGGCGAAGGAAGACCCAGAGGAGGACGCCCAGGGCACTGACGAGGCTCCCGACAATGAAGACTAACCAGAGTTCGAAAGCCATACAGGCTCAGGCATTGGTCTGAAGGATAATCAGGATTACTCCGTCCGACGGAGTAAGCGGATTCGGGGGAGGCGTCCATGGTGTTCCAAACTGGTTAAGGAGCCTCCTGTGGATGGTTGACTGTGAGATCGTGGGGGGCCGACCAAGTCAAGCACGTCTTGTGACGGGTTTCTCGCTACTCCTTCTGGCTCTGCTCGTGACAAGCTTATGGGGTCTGGAAGCACGTCGGGCTATTTCCATAGCCCCCCTCCTCTCTTTTATCCGTAGAGACAGGCCGTTTTGAGGCCCTAGATTTCGCCCTATTGCTATTGCTCAGGCATGGTGCATTATCGGGGGTATGATACCCCTAGTGACATGCTGAGAGCCAACGTTTTTCCTTTCATTAGCTTCAATTAAAGCCCTTCGAAAAGGGGCAGTGATATCTGGGGGCAAACGCTATTTTCGACATGTCTCAGACCCTACGTAAGTCCCTTCGTCGAAACGACAGATAAGGGGTCTGCAAGGGCTACAACACGTCTTCGGGATTTACGGATTCCACGGAGTGAGTCTTCCCTGAGTCGCACCTTCATGTTCCTCTTGATAACCGAGACGGCAAGGATAAGAAGCGACAGAAGGAACGTAAGTAGAATGGCACGGTCACTATTGCGTAGGGCGTGGAAGGATTGGAGCGTAGCTGAGAGGCGAACCTTCTGGTGGCTCATGCTGCTATTCCTCGTGGGCAATCTCATAATCCCAAACTCCCTTGCTAACCTTACGCCGTTAGGCTTCTGGGGGCTTCCTCTCGGCGTTGGGGTTTCCGGGTCACTGACGCTGACAATCGGCTTCGTGCTGTTTAGGAGACAAGCCCTGTATGCAGCGAAGCAAGATGGCACGGCGTGATTGGAGGTGGTGGGAGATAGTCGCCCTCGTCTTGGTGGTGGAGGTAGCAGGAGTTTTAGCGTGGTTCCTGCTTTCGTGGGGGCTGAGACCGTGAACAGGACGAGAGTGGCCATCCTCGTGGCCTTAGTAGCTCTCGGGATTGCACTCGGGGGCTATCTCTTCACCCTCGGCTGCCCTTTCTTGGGTCTCTTTCCTTGCACTCCACCACAAGCTGCCTTGGTCTACGTCATCATACTTCCCGTCGGGATGTCAGTCGCCTTCGTCGGTCTCCTTGTGGCCTTCTTCACACAGCATGCAGGGTGATGTAGGATGGGCTCATGGTTGGTTCATCGAAGTCTGGAGCAACTGGGATTGGATCTTCGGGATTGGTTTCGTTCTTCTCCTTAGCACCGCTTGGCTCTGGTTCGTTCACGTTCTCTTTCTCCTGCCGCCAATCGCTGGAGTCATCCTGGTCAGTACATCCGTCTCTCATGCTGAGAAGCGCTACGGGGCTTCGAAGCGGCGGGGAGAATAGGATGGCCGGTGATGTTGACGAAAGAGGAGGACCGTGAGAAGAACGCTAGATAGACCCTCGAGTAGCGTTCCGGAAGAGGTCACCTGCGGCTGCGCCTCCCCCTCATCCACATGGATGGCTTTTTCTCTCGTCACGTCCTTGTTATGGCCTTGGGCAGACTGTATGACCACTCAAGCCACACTGTGCTTCATCATGAGCGGCGGAAGGACGCTGCTGCTCCGGAAGGCTGAGGGATTTCGAGGTGGAGGCAAGTGGAACGCCCCAGGTGGCAAGCTCCTCCCAGGCGAGACCGCGCAGGAATGCGCCATTCGGGAGGTGGCTGAGGAGACAGGCCTAACTGTTCAGGACATGAAGGAGCAAGGTGTCCTAAGGTTCTTTGTCGGCGGTGAGCCGCAGCCTGAGTGGGTTGTCACCGTCTTCCGAGCGGGACCTTTCTCGGGCAGTCCCGCGCCAAGTGCCGAGGGCAAGCTGCAGTGGCATGACATCAGGGAGCTGCCATATTCAGAGATGTGGGAGGTAGACCACCTCTGGCTGCCGGCTTTCCTGTCGGGGAAGGTCTTCCGGGGCGACTTCTACTTCGATGAAGAGGGAGAGAGGCTCACTCAGCATCGAATCGAGCTTCTCGACTGACGGGGAAGTCCACCACATCCACAGACTGGCAGCAGTTCAAGGAGATGGATCTCTAGACGGCGACGGATTGGGGTGGTTTGCTCAAATGGCCTCTGTAATGGACTTCCCGTATCCAAGAGTGAGTCGGCGCCTATAACCTCTGAGTGCCAGGTGGATATAGAGGAGGAACGGAACGCTCAATGCGAGACTGGTTAGCACCGTGAACCAGATCCCCGGGCTGAAGCCCTCAGCGAGCCCCCTGGCCAGGTAGATGAAGCCCAAGAGAACCAAGCCACCTAGATCAAGAATGGCGATTCCCAGCATTCCGCCCCAGGGACCCCAGGCGTCCCGCTTCTCAGGCGGCTTCCTGTCGTCCCACCACTTCAGGATGTAGTATG
>JBHIBK010000140.1:0-5047 GCA_046759065.1 Thermoplasmata archaeon
GCTCATCGTCAGCCTTCCAACGGCTTCCAGCCAGGTGCCAATCGTCATACTCATGAAGGCCTTGGGAATGGGGAAGGACGAGGAGATATACAACGCTATAGTGACCGAACCATCAATGGCCAGCATAGTCTATGCCAACATCGAGGAGTGCCAGAACAAGAAGCTGTACCCGCCAAACGGGATTTACTCGAAGGAAGACGCGCTTCTGTGGCTCGAGAAGAAGTTCGCCACCGGCCAAGCGAAGGAATACCGCGAGAAGAAGGTTTCAAGCATACTCGATAGATCCCTGCTTCCGCACCTCGGAGACAGCCCAGATGACCGCATAAAGAAGGCCATCTTCCTTGGAAGAATCGCGAGAACAGTTCTCGAGCTGGCTCTGGGTAGGAGGCGGGAGGACGATAAGGATCACTATGCGAATAAGAGATTGAAGTTGGCGGGCGACCTCATGGAAGATCTGTTCCGTGTAGCCTTCGCAAATCTGATGAAGGACCTCAAGTATCAGCTCGAGAGGAGCTACTCGCGCAGAAAAGAGCTGAAGATATCCTCGGCCATAAGGCCTGACCTTCTCACCCAGAGGCTCCTTCATGCCCTCGCCACCGGCAACTGGGTGGGCGGAAGGGCAGGTGTCTCCCAACTTCTCGATAGAACCTCGAACATGAGCGCGATGTCCCATCTCAGGAGGGTCACATCACCCCTCACGCGGAGCCAACCACATTTTGAGGCGCGTGACTTGCATCCGACACAGTGGGGTCGTCTTTGTCCGAACGAAACCCCTGAAGGTCAGAATTGCGGACTCGTGAAGAACTGTGCGCTCATCGTCGATGTGTCCGAGGGCTACCCAGAAGATGACGTGAGACTCCTTCTCGCGGACCTTGGGACGAAACAGGTTAGGGGAAAGCAGACAAGGATGACCAGGGTCTACGTCAATGGCGACCTGGTGGGTCTTCATGATGATTCCACGCGACTGATTGATGGAATCCGTGAAAGGAGAAGGAATGGCCTCCTGTCTCATGAGGTGAACGCCCGATTCGATGAGAACATGAATGAGATTGTGATCAATTGCGATGAGGGAAGGGTCAGGCGCCCATTGCTCGTGGTCAAGGATGGGAGGCCGATACTGACGAGGTCACATCTGAACGACCTCCGAACGGGCAAGTTGAAGACAACCGATCTGCTTCAGAATGGAATGCTGGATTGGATTGATGCCGAAGAGGAAGAGGATTCCTTCGTCGCCCTGTACGCCTATGATACGCCCGCGACGTGCGAGCACTGTGACAGGCCGCTCTCGAGAAACGATGTTGAGTGGACAAACATGGGGGAGCCTGATGATTATGCGAGGCTAACCTGCGTTTACTGCAACAAGTCCTTTGAAGAACCTTCTCTCCTGACGAAGGAGAACACCCATCTGGAAGTTGACCCGCTGGTGATTCTGGGCGTTGCGTCCGGTCTGGTCCCCTATCCTGAGCACAATTCCACGCCCAGGGTAACCATGGGAGCAGGGATGGCCAAGCAGTCACTAGGTCTTCCGGCATCGAACTACAGGATAAGACCTGACACGAGGGCTCATCTGCTTCACTACCCACAGGTTCCGGTTGTCGAGACGGAGGGCATGAAGTTCGTCAAGTTCAAGGAAAGACCCGCTGGTCAGAACTTCGTCGTTGCAGTAATGTCCCACTACGGGTACAACATCCATGACGCCGTTGTCATAAACAAGGCGAGCATCGAGAGGGGTTTGGGAAGATCCACATTCCTGCGAACATACAAGGCAGAGGAAAGAAGGTACCCAGGCGGTCAGGAGGACCATTTCGAGATACCCTCTCCAGACGTGAGAGGTGCACGCGCCGACTTGTCCTACAGCAACCTGACGCCCGATGATGGCCTCATAACACCCGAGGTTCCCGTTGGCGGGGGGGACGTCCTCATCGGAAAGACCTCGCCTCCCAGATTCCTGGAAGAGGAGACCGACTTCCTAACTCCTCAGAAGAGGAGGGAAACGAGCATAACGGTCAGGCACGGCGAGAGCGGATGGGTCGACAGCATCATGCTCACCGAATCCGAGAACGGTAGCAAGCTTGCGAAAGTGAAGGTCAGGGACCTAAGGGTTCCAGAGCTGGGCGACAAGTTCGCTTCGAGACACGGTCAAAAGGGCGTGATAGGCCTCATCGATGCGCAGGAGGACATGCCCTTCACAGAGGAAGGTATCGTTCCTGACCTGATAATCAATCCTCATGCGATTCCATCTCGGATGACGGTAGCCCATGTCCTGGAAACGATTGGTGGGAAGGTCGGGGCGATGCAGGCTCGCATGATCGATGGCACGCCTTTCAGCGGGGAAAGGGAAGAGGCCTTGAGGAAGTCACTCGTCGAGGCGGGCTTCAAGGCCAACGGCAAGGAGGTCATGTATGACGGAAGGACTGGTCAGATGATCGAGGCCGAAATCTTCGTTGGCGTCATCTACTACCAAAAACTTCATCATATGGTCTCCGGCAAGCTGCACGTAAGGTCTCGAGGACCCGTCCAGATACTGACAAGACAGCCCACCGAAGGAAGGTCCAGACAAGGCGGTCTGAGATTCGGAGAGATGGAGAGGGACTGCCTCATCGGGCACGGTGTTGCCATGGTCATCAAGGACAGACTTCTCGATGAATCGGATGGAACCCTTCAGTATGTCTGTGGTGATTCGAACTGCGGGCATTTTGCCATAAAGGACAGGAAGGGAAACCTGAGTTGTCCCGTCTGTGGGAACAACACCAAGATACATCCTGTCCAGACATCATACGCGTTCAAGCTTCTTTTGGATGAGCTGCTCTCCTTGGGCGTGGCAATGAGGCTACAACTCGAGGATCTGAGGTGATCGAATGATGAGAGGGGTCTCCAAGAGGATAAAGTCAATCAAGTTCGCTTTCCTTGCGCCGGACGAAGTAAGGAAGATGTCCGCGACCAAGGTCATAACTGCCGATACATACGACGACGATGGTTTTCCAATAGACATGGGCCTCATGGATTCGCATCTTGGCGTCATAGAACCAGGTCTAAGGTGCAAGACATGCGGTGGAAAAGTGGACGATTGCCCAGGGCATTTCGGACACATCGATCTGGCAATGCCCGTCATACACGTCGGCTATGTCAAGGAGATCAAGAAGCTTCTCCAGGCGACCTGCAAGAGTTGCGGGCGGCTCCTACTCAGAGAGGAAGAGATACGCGCATACGAGAAGGAGATGGAAGCCCTGGAGAAAATCGGGGGCACCAAACTCGACAAGAAACTCATGGCAAAGGAGACGGCACGCGATGCGGGGAAGAGGCAGATATGCCCTCATTGCGATACGGAGCAGTCGAAGATCACCCTGGACAAGCCAACAACGTTCAGAGAAGATGGCCACAAGCTCACACCCAAGGAAGTCAGGGAGAGGCTGGAGAGGATAAGGGACGAGGACCTTAGACCGCTGGGGATAAATCCTGATGTCGCAAGACCCGAGTGGATGGTCCTTACCGCTCTCCTCGTGCCCCCTGTGACGGTGCGACCTTCCATCACGCTCGAGAGCGGGGACAGGTCAGAGGACGACCTCACTCACAAGCTCGTTGACGTTCTCAGAATCAACCAGAGGCTGAGAGAGAACAGGGATGCTGGGGCGCCGCAGCTGATTGTGGAGGACCTTTGGGAGCTCCTTCAGTATCACGTCACGACGTACTTCGACAATCAAACGAGCGGAATTCCTCCCGCCAGGCATCGCTCTGGTCGCCCGCTCAA
Organism: Thermoplasmata archaeon; assembly: GCA_046759065.1. GTDB lineage: Archaea > Thermoplasmatota > Thermoplasmata > RBG-16-68-12 > JAGMCJ01 > JAGMCJ01. The sequence continues at coordinate 3,749 of JBHIBK010000140.1, forward strand.
GACTCTCGTGCAGAGGTTGAAGGGCAAGGAGGGACGATTTCGGTCCAACCTCAGCGGAAAGAGGGTGAACTTCTCCGCTAGGACGGTCATTTCCCCGGATCCTCTTCTCTCCATAAACGAGGTTGGGGTTCCGGTCGAAGCCGCCAGGGAACTTACTGTCCCCCTGCATGTGCAATCACATAACCTCGAGCAAGTCCGTGAACTCGTAACGCGAGGACCATTGCCGGAGGGCGGTGGTTACATCCCTGGTGTCAACTACGTCATACGAGAGGATGGCAGAAGAATTAGGGTGACGGATAAGAACGCCGAGACCGTGGCTGAAACACTGGATGTTGGGTATGTTGTTGAAAGGCAGATACAGGAGGGCGACATAGTCCTCTTCAACAGGCAGCCTTCGCTGCACAGAATGAGCATGATGGCCCATGAGGTCAGGATCATGCCCTTCAAGACCTTCAGGTTCAATCTCGCGGTATGCCCTCCGTATAACGCCGACTTCGATGGAGACGAAATGAATCTTCACGTGCTTCAGAGCGAGGAGGCGAGGGCCGAGGCAAAGATTTTGATGAGAGTCCAGGAGCACATCCTGTCCCCAAGGTTTGGGGGTCCAGTGATTGGTGCAATTCACGATCACATTAGCGGGAGCTTCCTCATGACCCACGGGGATTTCAAGTTCGACAAGGAGCAGTCCACGCGCATCCTTTCGCTCATGGGGGATGTCAAGCTCCCGAAAGCCAGTGTCGTGGAAGATGGTGTGGAATACTGGACGGGAAAGCAACTTTTCAGCTTGGCTCTTCCTGACGACATCAATATGCTCTTCAAGGCTTCGATTTGCCAACACTGCGACGTGTGCAGCAAAGAAGAGTGCGACAGCGATGCTTACGTCAAGATTATCGGCGGTGAAATCATATCTGGGACCATTGACGAGAAGTCCATCGGAGCCTTCAACGGCAAGATACTCGACAAGATAGCGCGGGACTACGGCTCGGATCGTGCCAGAGTCTTCATTGACCAGGCTACGAAAGTCGCAATCGGCGCAATCATGGTTCGTGGATTCACGACGGGAATTGATGATGAGGACATTCCAGAGAGCGAGAAGATGAAGATCTCGGAAATCCTCAGTAATGCAGTCATGGACGTGAGGAAGCTCGTAGAAGCCTACAAAGAGGGCGATCTAGAACAGATGCCCGGCCGATCTTTGGAGGAGACACTCGAGGTCGAGGCCATGAAGAAGCTCGGGCAGGCCAGAGACGAGGCAGGCAATCACGCGGGCAGGCACTTGGGACTTGAGAACTCCGCAGT
>JBHIBK010000141.1:0-5046 GCA_046759065.1 Thermoplasmata archaeon
TGGCATTTCTACTGTCTTGGCCTTGCACAAAGAGACCTGATGATGGATGGGAAGGAAACTTGGGTCACTGGCTATGACCTCATGCCCTCGCTTGAGAAGCGCTCGTGTTATGATGTAAAGAGCTTCAATCCCCCCGTTCGTCATGAGAACGTCGTAGTCTGGCGCTCCCAGATCCTCTCTTATAGCCTCAGGAAGGCCAAACAGACCGTTCTTGTGGGGATACAGGCTGTATTCCCTTCTTTGGACAGCCTCATTGATGGCCTCCTGTATGGCCGGTGCCGTCGGAAGCGTGTTCGTATTCTGGCTCATCCAGATCATTCTGTCCCTATTCTGATGAGCGTAGAGGAATGGTTCCAAGTTGCTCACCTCCTTCGGATAACCATGTGGAATCCCTTCGCAACTAAATCCTTTGCGGTGAAAGCGGGGAGTTGGCAGTCCTTCCGTGCTCTGTTGCCTCTCCACTTCACGATCTGGGACCGTTCTGCCCGTCACGCAATACGGGGTCGCCAAAGAAGGTGCCCGCCAAGAAGCCTGGGGATATTGGCCTACCGACTCGAAGTTCAGCGAGGACTTGAGATGGCAATATCGCGGGTACGCTGCAGGAGCGGAACGTACCGCCGGACTCAGTTCTACCCAATGACGTCCAACCAACCCGCGGGGTCCTCGATTCCGTAGCCAGCGTAATGGAACATCGCGTTGACCTGGATCTTGTAGCGTCCCCGAGCAAGGGGACCGACCGGGCGGACACTTGACTCATATCCCCGCAACGGTATCGGCACGGGGCTCCTCACATCGAGATTCCAATCACGGCTAGTTGCTTCCCACTCGGCCTCATGAAAAACCTCCCCTCCTGGCATAAGCGTCAGGCCGACCGCGTAGGGCGGTCCTGGTCGCGCTATCAACGGCGGGTTGGGCGGCGGGTAGACCACTTCGTCTGAGTCGGGCCCTGTCACTGTGAGATCCAACATCGGGCCTTCATGGGCGACAAACGAGAGATCGATGGGTCGCTCACCCGTATTCTGGATCGAGAGGCAGACACGGACTTTCTCTCCCGATTTCACACGACGGGGTCTGACGGTAATCCTCGCCTCAAGGATTCCACTCAGGTCTCGAACCTCGGGCGCCTCATCTGTTTCAAACGAGCGGTCGTGCAGGACTTCTCTTAGGGAAACCCTTCTCCCGATTTTCTTCATCGACATGGTCAAACCCCTTACGCGTCTCTGCGACGTCGGATACGCCAACCTCTTCCTTTTGAACGTACAGATATCCTGCCCCTCTTATCACTTGGGGACCTCCTGTGTCGTCCACGGAGAGTCTTGCGTCCATTCTTCATCAAGTCCTCGCAGATAATGATTGTCATAGATGGGTGTCCAATGTCTTTTGACCAGTGTGGCATGATGGGGTAAGCCGAACGCTCACACCCTGTCATCTCTCTTCATCTGGATGTTGTTCTTGGCCACTTCAGAAATGGGAGTCGAAATGTTCCTCTGGATTATTCCAGCCAGTCTTTATATATGTAACCTCAATTTCCTATTGATGTAGGAGAATGTGGGTAATAATCCAAACGACCATTATCCCTATGGGCTCATAGTCTAGCGGTTATGACGTCACCTTGACATGGTGAAGGTCGGGAGTTCGAATCTCCCTGAGCCCATTCCCCTGTTGGAGACTGATCTTCAGTTCTCTTTGTTGAACTCGCTTGACATTCGTTAGCAGACAACCTTTTTATCCCTTATCGTCTAATCTCATGAGAATGACGCTTGAGAAGACCACAATCAAAGTCGGCGGTATGACCTGCGCAACCTGCGCGAACACCATCGAAACCGCGCTTTCAAAAACGGAGGGCGTCAAGAGCGCCGTCGTAAACCTCGCACTCGAGAGATCCACCGTGATTTTTGACCCAAGTGCCACGAACTTGGATGCGATACAGAAGGCGATTGAAGGCGCTGGTTACCAATATGTCGGTCTCGAAGAGGGACGCGAAGAGGCCGAGGAGTTCTTCCGGAAGGACATGGAGTATAAGAAGAAGATCATGATCTTCGCGCTCGCCTTTGGCCTCCCCCTCCTCGCTATCAGCCTGGCATGGGAATTTGCCCATCTGCCAGCGGATGCTGACACCCTCTTCATCCGCAACTTCATCTTCTTCCTCATGGCGAGCTGCGTGCAGTTCTACCCTGGTCTGAAATTCTACAAGGGAACGGTGAAGGCGCTCAAGAACAGAAGGGCCAACATGGACACACTGATCGCTGTAGGCACAAGCGCAGCCTATTTCTACAGCGTCACAAACACGTTCCTCCCCTCGTATTTCGGAACAAGCGCCGTCTACTACGACACCGCGGCCATGATCATCGGTCTCATCCTTCTTGGCAACTTCCTGGAGGCGAAGGCGAAGAGCGGAACGTCGCAGGCGATAAGAACCCTGATGGAACTCCAGGCGAAGACAGCTACCGTGATAAGGGACGGCGTGGAGCGTGAGATTCCAATCGAGGAGGTTCTAGTTGGCGACATCATCAGGGTCAGACCAGGGGACAAGATTCCCGTGGACGGGATCCTGATTGAGGGCGGCTCTTCCATCGATGAGTCCATGGTCACGGGGGAGAGCATTCCCGTCGAGAAATCCGTTGGCGACGGTGTTGTGGGTGCAACGATCAACAAGACGGGAGCGTTCAAGATGGAGGCCAAGAAGGTCGGCGAGGAGACTATGCTCGCGCAGATCATAAAGATGGTCCAGGAAGCACAGGAGAAGAAGGCGCCCATTCAGAGGATCGCAGACACAGCTTCGGCCTACTTCGTTCCCGCAGTCATCGCAACGGCCGTCTTCGTGGTTCTCTTCTGGCTTCTTCTCGGCACAAACATCTGGGCACCTCCAGCGGGCCTGACCTCATTCACATTCTCTCTTCTGGTTTTCATATCCGTGATGGTGATAGCCTGTCCTTGCGCTCTCGGCTTGGCGACGCCGACCGCGATAATGGTGGGCACGGGTCTCGGAGCGGAGTACGGAGTGTTGATCAAGGGAGGCGAGGCTCTGGAGACCGCCGGGAAGCTCGACACGATAGTATTCGACAAGACAGGAACCCTGACGAAGGGAGAGCCAGAAGTCACCGACATCGTAACCCTTGGCACGCAGACGGAGGGTGAGGTCCTCAGACTAGCGGCAATGGCCGAGGCGGGGTCCGAACACCCGTTGGCGGAATCGATCCTGGCCAAGGCAAAGGAAGCAGGTACGTCGAACGAAGAGCCGGATTCCTTCGAGGCCGTGCCAGGAATGGGAGTCAGCGTGACATACGGAGAGGACAGCATCCTCCTCGGAAACAGGAGGTTGATGGGGAGGAGAGGAGTCCGGACCGACGACATCGAGCACGACCTTCAGAGACTGGAGAATGAAGGGAAAACTGCTGTGATCGTCACAAAGAATGGAGATGTGGTCGGTGCAATCGCAGTCGCTGACACATTGAAGGAGAACTCCCTCAGAGCTGTGAGGGCCCTGGAGCGGAAGGGCCTTGAGGTCCTCATGATTACGGGAGACAATGAGCGGACCGCGAAGGCCGTGGGCCGCGCTGTCAAGATCGACAGAGTTCTATCTGACGTTCTCCCGCAGGACAAGGCATCCGAGATCAAGAGGCTTCAAGGAGAAGGAAGGAAGGTGGGAATGGTCGGAGATGGCATAAACGACGCTCCCGCCCTCGCCCAGGCGGACGTGGGCATAGCCCTCGGTAGCGGGACCGATGTGGCCCTAGAAACTGGCGACATCGTTCTCGTGCGGGACGATCCCTTGGACGTCGCGGCATCGATCGAGCTCAGCTCGAAAACGATGTCCAAGATAAAGCAGAACCTCTTCTGGGCCTTCGCCTACAACACCGCAGGGATTCCGATCGCCGCAGGAATACTGTATCCGGGTTTTGGAATCCTACTCGCCCCGATAATCGCGGCGGCAGCGATGGCCCTGAGCTCGGTCTCAGTCGTCACGAACTCAAGCTTATTGAAGCGATATGTCCCCGAGGTCAAACGGAACGGAATGGAATATGAGATGCAAGAGTCTCATCTGCATGAAAAGGAGGTGAAGAAAGTGGCTGTGGACCCTATTTGTCATATGGAAGTCGACCCAGCGAATGCCGCAGGAAATGTGGAGTACAAGGGAAAGACCTACTACTTCTGCGCCGTGGGTTGCATGAAGAGGTTCCAAGAGGACCCAGAGAAATACGCTGTATGAGGACGGCGAATCCGAAATATTAATTTCCCCCTAAATGAATGGGCTACTCCGTGAGGAGGTCTAGACTTCGTCAGTTGATTTCTGCTTTTCTCGTTCTTCTAGCGTATGCCTCTTCTCTTCACAGCGCTTCTCAGTCCGTGGAGTCCGGTGTTGAGGCCCTGAGCCCCGCCGAAGGTTCGTTTCTTGGCGGTTCCCTCGAGAACTTCTCACTGTCGGCATCTTTCCTCGCGGGCCTTCAATTGGCGGACGGCGGGATGATGGAGGCAGAGGACAATGTCTACAACAATACGGACAACACGCTTGAGGCCATCTGGATCTGGTGCCGATATTACAGGGCAACCGCGGACAATAGGTACTTTCCCAATGTACTGATGGCCTGGAACTACTCCATTGTCCATCCAGCGTGGACCGAGGGCGACTCGGGGAAGGTCTACAGCTCCGCTTGGGCCTTGCTGGCGGAACAGGAGTATAGGAAGGCCTATGGCAGATATGACATGATGTGGTATGCCAATCAGTCCGCTGATTACATAATAGCAATGAATGGATGGGAGGGGCCTTTCCCCTCATTCTCAACCACCGCCAAGCGTCACATAATGGGCTGGGGCGCTGGGGCACTGTACAGATGGGCGACGCAACTCGGAAATGCATCAGCCGCTCAAAGCGCCGTCTCAATAGGCAGCCAACTGAAGGCCGTGATCGAGAGCGACACGAGTCTTTTGAACTCCGAAAGCTGGGCACTCGCTGGCGGGGCCTCTTTCTGGGGAGTCGCAATCACCGTCCTGGCCGAGAATCCCAATGCCAGCTGGATCGAGTACTATGCTCCATTCCTGAAGACG
>JBHIBK010000142.1:0-5006 GCA_046759065.1 Thermoplasmata archaeon
AACCCCCCGCGATGAATATCTGCTCGACATCATCGAACGTGTATTTCATCGTCTTCAGCAGCACCGTCGCTGCGGCATAGACCGCCGCCTTCGTCCTGATGATGTTCCTTATGTCGACCTCGGAGATCACTATGTCCTTCTCGACCTTCGTCTCATCCGCCCACACGACGACGAACTCCTTGCCCTCGGATCCGTCCCGAACCCTCGGAATCTTGAGTGGCTTGATTCTCCCCGAGCGATCTATGACGCCGTGCGTGAACATCTCCGCGAGCAGGTCGATCAGACCCGAGCCGCATATCCCCTTCGGCTTCATGTCCCCTATCGTGCTGTATTTGACCTCCATGTCCGTCATGAGAGCGACCTTTTCTATCGCGCCAGCGGTCGCACGCATGCCACAGTCGACCTCTCCGCCTTCGAATGCCGGGCCCGCCGAGCACGAGCACGAGACCATCCAGTCCTTGTTCCCCAGAACGACCTCGCCGTTCGTGCCGACATCGATCAGCATCGAAAGCTTGTCCGTCTTGTGCAGCGCTGATGCCAGCACATCCGCCGTGATGTCCCCGCCAACGTAGCTGCTGCGGCATGGGAGGATGTAGACATAGCCCTCTGGATTGATGTTGATGCCCGTCTCCCTCGCCTTGATGAGCGGGAAGAAGTTGGCCGTCGGAATGTAGGGTTCCCGCCTGATGTGCGCGGGGTTCAGGCCTAGAAGAAGATGGGTCATCACCGTGTTCCCGGCCATGGCGGCATAGCAGATCTCGTTCCTGTGCACTTTCGCCCTTTCCATCATCTCTTCGAGGAGGAGGTTTATCGTCTCCACGATCAGCCTTCTGAGATCCCCAAGCCCGTCCTTCTCCTCCTCGGCGTGAAGAATCCTCGTGAGGACGTCCTCGCCGTGCATCACCTGCTTGTTGTAGGAGGCCTTCTTGGCGACGATCTCTCCCGTGCTCAGGTTCACGAGTTCCAAGACAACGGTCGTGGTTCCAACATCCACCGCCAGGCCGAAGTTCCTCGCGGACGTGTCCCCACCTTCTAGATGCACGAGCTCATGGCAATCACCATCCTCTACGATCGTGGCGGTCACATCCCATTTGCTCTCTCTGAAGAGGCCGCTCATCTTCCGCATCACAGGCAGGTGGCCCATGATGTCACCTACGCCGCGACCGCTCAGCGCTCTTTTCAGGCGGTCAAGGTCGCTCAGATTATCGGTCAGTGTGGGCTCGCTCAGCTCGAAATGGAACTTCATCACGGGCGGGTCCAGTTCTCCTGCCTCCACGACCTCGGCCTTCATCAGTATCTGGTGCAGTCCGACGCGGCTCTCTTCGGGAACGAGAACGTCGACATCGCTATCGGCCGTGGTCTGGCACGCGAGCGTGTAGCCCTTCTTCACATCGTCTGGGGTGAGAAGCTCCGTTTCCTCGGCTGAGACATCTCCCGCCTGAACTATGACCTTGCACTTTCCGCACTTTCCACGGCCGCCACAGATGGAGTCGATGTAGATGTCAGCCTCGATCGCGGCATCGAGAAGATCCGTGCCCTTGTCGACCTCTACTGTTCCGTCCTCTGGTGAGAACCTAACCTGCACCTTTTCAGCCATGGTCAGCATTCCGAAGACTTGCTCCATAAATAAACGTTTTCGACCTTGACGAGGGAAGCCTATCGTTTTCTTCTACACGGACACTGCTTGGTCGATCACCTCTGAGAGGTCGTACCCGCCAGGAACGGGCTGGCCCTCAGCGACCACCTTCCCATCCTCTATCCAAATCCTGCCTCCGGCGAACTCCTTCAGCGTGTGAACAATCAGCGGCAGCTCGCGAATGAAGCCCCGCCTGCGAATCTCAGCGAAGAGCGGATTGCCTTCCCGATCCTTCCTCGTGATGTCCTCAACCGTCTCGGTCTCCAGCCTCGCATCAAAGTCCCGCCAAAGCGGGTCAAGGTCCCCCCCGATGATAGGGTACGCGCAGTACGTGATCACAGGTCCGCGATCCAGCTCCTCCGTTACGAGGTGCATCATAACGCCCGTCCTTTCCGCCTTCTTCTCGAGGAGCTCCCATATGACCTCCTGCCACGTCCCTTTCGGTCCATCTGGAGCCGCCGGATGGAGGTTTATCATGTCGTAGACCCTGCACATCTCATCGCCGACGATCAGCATGTAGCCCGCCAAGACTCCCAGGTCCATCTCATGACCGTCAAGGCGCTTCATGACCTCCCTGTCGTACTGCCTTCTCCACTGCTTCAGTACCCCCTCGTCCTTCCTGCCCTCGGTCCTCAGCTCCGGCTTGAAAGTGCTCGACGAGAACTGCACGAGCGGGATCCCGTAGCTTCTGACCAGGTCGAAGAACAGATCGCTCTGCTTGAACTCGCCGTCATCGCGGTTGCTGAACACGAAGGAAACCTGCCCCGCGATCGTCTCGTCCTGGATTCTGTCCTGGACCTCAACGAGCAGCTCCCGCGCAGCTGGATCTCGCCCCGTCGAGAACCACCCTATCCTGAACATGACCTCCCACCATATTCACTGCCATGCAGAGGTCTCGTCCTTAAGCTAGGAGTGATGCTTCCCCGCCTCCTTCCGAGCCATTCCTTCCCTTATCCTCTCATACCTTTCCTTGTACAGCTTCGCGCAGGACTCGCAGCACAGGTAGTGCGTCCTTCCGTCCATCTTCACCGTGACTGGCTCATCTGTGATGGGCTTCCGGCACTCATAGCACGGGATGACTATGGAGATTCCTTCGGAGATTACCGCATCAGGCTCCCTCTTTGTCCTCCTTATCACACGATCGATTGAATAGCTGCTGATCTCCTCGAGCCCCTCCAGCCATGCAAGGAAGCTGTCTATCTTCCCCTCGCTCTCGGAGACGAACCTGCACATTATCTTGGAACCGCTGAGAACGAGAACCTCGCGGACATTCTCATTCTTTGATATGTTCTTCGCGAGCCTGTCCAAATGCTTTGGCTGGCATTCCACATACACGATTGAGGTTGCTTCGTGGATCGCCTCTGTATCGATTATCGCCGAGTACCCCTCGATGACCCCCTGCTCCTCCAAAGCCTTGATTCTGGAGCTCACCGTGGGTGTGCTCACTCCAACGATCTTGCCTATCTCCCTGTAGGAGAGTCGAGCATCCTCCTGAAGGTGCTTGAGTATCTTCGCATCGGTTTCGTCCACCTTCATCGTTAAGGAGTAGGGGGGAATTCGTATTAAACCTTTGTAAAGCGAGACGTTGCATCTCCTTACAAACGTGATTGCGAAGTATGATATCCCCGCTCGTCATACTACTTTTCGTATATCCTAAAAGTGAGGCATGATGATAGCGCAGTTTCTGCTGGTACTGAGAGAGGGGCTTGAAGCCGCCTTGATTGTCGGCATTGTATTCGCCTACCTGAAGAGGATTGGAAAGCAATCGCTCAACAAGTTCCTCGTTCTCGGAGCCGCCTCGGCAATTGCCGTAAGCATAGTGGCGGCCCTGGTCATCTTCGTGGCTGTGGGCGGGCTCTCGGATTCCCAGATGGAGGTCTTCGAGGGGGTCGCGTCCCTCCTCGCCGTAGGCGTTCTCACCTACATGATCTTCTGGATGTCGAAGAAGGGGCCAGAGCTAAAGAGGGAAATCGAAGGCAAGCTGGACAGCAGGATATCGGGCGGCGAGATCTTCGCCGTGTTCGGGATTTCCTTCATCGCGGTTGTGCGGGAGGGTCTTGAGACGGTGCTCTTTCTCTTCCCGCTCGCGCTCTCCGACAGCGCGGCCACCATTCTCGGGTTGGCTGCAGGGATCGTCGTCGTCCTCTTGCTACTCGTCCTACTGATGAAAGGCGTCGAGAGGCTGGACATCAGGAAGTTTTTCACCGTGACCGGGATTCTTCTGATAATCTTCGCCGCGGGACTGACCGCGACCGCGGTCCACGAGTTCAACGAAGCTGGGGTCATTCCGCCCGTAGTGGATGAGGTGTGGAACATCAATCCCGCTCTGAACGCAGACGGGAGCTATCCCCTCCTCCACGAGAAAGGCGCGATAGGGGGGATACTGAGATCCCTTCTCGGCTACAACGGGAACCCCTCATTGACCGAGGTCATCGCCTATCTTTCTTACTGGATTGTAATCTCAGGATACCTGTTCTACACGAACGCGGACAATGTGAAGAATGTGCTTAGCTCGATGTGGGACAGAGTCAGGTCCGTGCCCAGGAAAAGCCGGGAGGGAGACATTCAAGGGAATGAGAAACAGATGGATGAGGCAATAATAAAAGATAGTATGGAGATGAGCGCAGATGACGGAATCGAGTGATAGAAGCGGCTTGATGCTTACCGGGGTTGTGGCTGCGGTCATCATCCTGACAGTTGGCATTGCGTTGGCCCTGTGGGATGCGGGAGTGACAGGAGATATGTGGAACCATCACGGAATGGGGATGTCGTTTCCGATGGGGATGTTCTTTGTGATTCTCGGTGGAGTTCTGCTTGTCATCCTTCTTGTTCTGATCATTTCTCGGCCGAGCATTGTCGAGAGGCCCATGGCTGCTTATGTCCCAACAGCTCCCCAGCAGAGAAGCGAGAATCGGACGCCCGAAATGCAGAACCTGGCCTTGAGGCTCGTCCCAGGAGACGAGCGCAGAATGCTTCGGCACATCTTCGATGCAGGCGGTCAGGTCCTTCAAAAGGACATTGTCCATCAAGCGGGCTTCTCGAAGGCAAAGGTGACGAGACTGCTCGACAAGTTGGAGAGGAAAGGCCTGATTGTCAGGGAGAGGTACGGCTCAACGAATCTCGTTCGGGTGTCGAGGGACCTCGGGGGCAGAAGCGACGGGATTTCAGAAAAGTGAAACTGATTTCACATCAGTGATATATACCGTTTCAACCTATAATTCTGCAAAGATGAGGTGATGAATTGGAGACGGGATTGATAGCGACACTCGTCATCGGATCGCTCCTCACGACGGGCGCGGTCGTAGGTTTCGCAGCGACGAACGGAGACATGATGCAGGGAATGATGGCCAACGGACATGCGGGCGGTATG
>JBHIBK010000143.1:0-4951 GCA_046759065.1 Thermoplasmata archaeon
AGTCGCTGAGAATCATCGACTTACAGTACTAAAAGCCTTCCGCACAGGAAAGAATAGCGGGGCCTGGATTTTCAGTGCTCATACGGTTTTGCATAGGAGCGCTTTTGAACCAGGGATCTCCGGGTTATGAGCCCGACGGGATTTCCTAGCTACCCCACCCCGCTATCCAACGTAATAAAGGCTTGTGCAAAATAAAGCTATCGTTGGGAATCGGATGATTGACGCTCCCATGAATTCGTTGCGAAGGCTAGTGTTCACTGACAGGCAGACATGATGGTACTACACGTTCCCTCACGTTGCAGATATGAGAAACCACTCCGCCATCGGATTCCGTCATTCAAAATGCGTTGCGGTCCCGACTCCTCACAAAGTGGCTACGACCCGAGGTCTGACCGGGTCAGTATCTTCTTCTTGGTTGCCTTTTCTTACCCCAGCACTCTCGGCAGTAGACCGGTCTGTTTGGGTCAGGCCTAAAGGGTACCTCGCATTCCTGACCGCAGTCTGAACAAACTGCCTTGTGCATTTCGCGCGACTCCATTCGATTTCACACTCCTATTCTGTTGGCAAGAAAAAAGGCTCAAGAAAGGAAAGCTCTTGATTCCTGCACTTCTCAGAGCAAAAAGCGTCCTCCCCTATTAAACTTGCCTATTCGCCCGCGTGTAGTTTCGAGGGGCTCCATCGACCTTTCAGAAGAACTTCCTCAGCCTGAACACATCGTCCAAGGATGCCTTTATCCGAAGCTTTCGAGTGGCGATAGCCTTCATCGGACCCATCTCCTTCCTCAGAAGAGCCGTGAAGGTTTCCTTACTTGCACAAATGGCGACTTCTGGAGATTCTATCTTGCCTTCTCGCAGGTCTGAGATATGCAGGTCATCGAGAACGAAGTTGTAGTCCTTGCCATCGGCGACCTCGACCTGAATCCTTCGGGTGATTCCCTCGAGCTGCTTCCTCAACTTCTCGTCGCTCTTCGCCTTTTCATTGAACTTTTTGATGGCGTCCATGAGTAGCATCCTCACATTCCCACCTCATTGATATTCGTCGAGCTTTCTCAGTTTTGATTCAGAGAGCATCCTTCGCGCGGTTTCCCAGCTCCTTCGTGTATTTGGCGGTAAATCCCCCTTCTCACTTATCCACCTTTGTAGGAATTCCACAGTTATCGGATCGGCTGGATAACCGCTCCCTATGTCCTCACCGAGCTCCTTGCCGATTCTCCTTACCTCCTCTTCTCTCCTCTCCTTTGCGATGATGGAAGCGGCGCTGACCACTGGGAACAGTTCATCGGCCTTGTGTTCACAGATGATCTCAAGGTCAAAGGCCAACTCCTTTCTCACTAGGCTCTCGAAGGTCCTGCAGTTCGCATCGGCGGAGTCCAAGTACGCAACGTCAGGTCTCAGCTTCTCGAGAACGCTGGCGAAAAGCTTTGCTTCGAACTCGTTGATCGTCATCAGCTTTCGCGTCTCGTCTATGTCTTCGGCGGGAACTACCTGAATGTCGCATTCTGCGGTCTTGAGGATCTCCTCTGAGAGTTCCTCCCGCCTCGTTACGGAAAGCTTTTTTGAGTCCTTGACGCGCATCTCGCGAAGGTGAGCGTCGTCCTCGACGAGAACGCCCGCCACAACGAGGGGTCCTATCACTGGCCCTCTACCAGCCTCATCCACGCCACAGATTCTAGCCATCACCCTCACCAAAAATGTCGCATGCGGCTTCCTGAAGGCTCCTCAGGACATCCCCTTCGTCCACGTTGGTCGGCCTTGAATCCTGCATGACGATTCTCCCGTCGATGATCGTGTGCGAGACATCGTTCCCGTTGCAGGAGTAAACGAGATGGGACGGAATTCTTGACTTGAAGAGAGGTGCGGATTTGGCCTTCTTCATGTTCACGACGATCACATCTGCCTTCCTTCCCTCCTCTATGGATCCGAGTTCATTGTCCAAGCCCAGAGCACGGGCGCCCTCGATCGTGGCCATATCCAGGGCTTTTTGAGCGGGAACGACCGTGGCGTCCCAGCGCGAGGCCTTGTGCATGAGAGAACAGTACTTCATCTCCTCGAACATGTCCAGGTTGTTGTTAGAAAGAGGGCTGTCCGTTCCCAGGCAGACGTTCAAGCCGTTATCGAACATCTCGGGCAAGGGAGCAAAGCCGCCGGATGCGAGCTTCATGTTCGAGACAGGGCAGTGAACCGCACTCACTCCTCTTGCCGCAATCGCCCTGATCTCGTTGATCGTGAGCCATACGCAATGAGCGGCGATGCCCCTATCACAGAGGAATCCTATCTTCTCGAGCCATTCTGGAGGTCTGAGACCGTACTTCTCGACATGATCATAGACCTCCTTCCTCGTCTCCGAGAGATGGAAGTGCAGGGGAACATCCTCCCGCTCAGCGAGGTCCTTGGCACCGAGAAATGTTTCTTCTGAGCACGTGTAGACGCCGTGGGCGGCGACAAGGGGCTTGACGAGCTCCTCGCCTTTGAAATCGCGTATGAATGTCTCACAGTTCTTGAGCGGGTGTCCCTTCTGCGTCGTGAATTCCCTGTCGAGAACCACCCATCCGAGGAACCCTCTGATGCCCGCTTGCCTTACTGCTCGGGCAACCTCGTTCTCCCAGTAGAACATATCCAGAAAGGAAGTAGTGCCGGTCCTTATCATCTCGATGCATCCCGCCAGACTCGCGACTTGCACGTCCCTAGTTGTGATCTTGTCGTCCACTGCGAATGATTTTTCGAGCATCACTTCGAGGTGTACATCATCGGCGTATCCTCTCAGGAGGGTGTTGGCCACGTGGTTGTGGCTGTTTACCAGCCCGGGCATTACTACGGAACCGCTGCAGTCAATCTCGTGGTCCGCCTCAGTCCTTATGTTCCCGATCTCGGCAATCCTATCGTCCTCCAAGAGAACGTCTCCCTCAAGAATCTCACGCTTCTCGTCTTGTGTTAGCACATAGCCGCCTTTCAGCAGGATGGACATCTCGATCGCGAGAAGGAAGTGAGTCTATTTCATTCTATTGATAAGCTACTTATTTGTCCCGCCAATATCAAATCGAGAGAGCGGTTCCATGAGGTTCAAGGAGGAGGCGTGGAAGATTCTTTCCCAGATCCCCGAGGGCCGCATCGCAACATATGGTGAAGTGGCAAGGGCTCTGGGGGACGTGAGGGCCTCAAGGGCCATCTTCAATCTCCTTGAAGAGAGCCACCAAGAACACCGCGTTGTCAACCTTGAGGGGAGGGCGAGCCCGTGGCAAATCGAACCCCTCGAAAAGGATGGCGTGACAGTCGAAGGAGGACGGGTCCTTGAGATGAATGACATTCTTTTCAAAGACTTCCAGACGACGTATCCGCTAAGGCGTCTGCGTGAAGAGCAAGAGGACATCGCGAAGGAAGTCGTCTTAGAGAATGGATTCGAGAAGGTCGAGAGGGTTTGTGGGTTCGACCTCGGATACGAGGACAACAGGGCGATATGTGCGTTCGCTGTAGTTGACACCGAGAGCCTTGAAATCATCGAGAAGGGTGCAGCGATAAAGGAGACCGATTTCCCCTACATCCCGGGCTACCTGGCATACAGGGAATACCCGGCGATCAATGTCGCGTACAAGAGATTGAGAACCGATGTGGATGTCCTATTGGTGGACGGCCATGGCCTCCTGCATCCTCGCAGGGCGGGAATAGCCTGTCACG
This sequence comes from Thermoplasmata archaeon, assembly GCA_046759065.1. GTDB lineage: Archaea > Thermoplasmatota > Thermoplasmata > RBG-16-68-12 > JAGMCJ01 > JAGMCJ01. The sequence goes on from JBHIBK010000143.1 coordinate 3,672, forward strand.
TTGGCGTAAAGCTCGAAACACCGACCATAGGTGTCGCCAAGAACCTTCTGTTGGGTAGCGTGAGACGTCCCCCGGGAATGGGGGGAATTGAGCGGGTCCATGACAAGGGCGAGATGCTCGGCTATGCCCTAAGAAGTTCCATTTCGAGAAGCCCCATCTATGTATCACCTGGTCATCTCGTCTCCTTCGAGTCGTCAGTTCAGATCGTGAAGAACTTGTGCAGAACAAGGATTCCGGAGCCCCTTAGGGTGGCGCATGGGATCGCATCCTCGGAGAGGCAAGGATAAACATAAGAATCGGAAGGCGATTCTCACTGTTATGAGATTCCTCATATTCGGGGCGGGAGCGCTGGGCGGTCTGATCGGTGCGCTTCTCTCAAAGAGGAATGATGTCACTCTCGTCGGCAGGAAGGAGCACATCTCCAGGATCGAGGAGGAAGGTCTCAGAATCTCCGGTATGACTGACCTCTTGGCTCGTCCGACCGTGACGGGGAGGGTCGAGGGAACATCGAACTATGACTTCATCTTTCTGACCGTGAAGTCCTACGACACGAGGAGTGCGATGAAGGAGTTGTCGAATCTAGGAGAATGCCCGGTCATCACCGTGCAGAATGGCCTCGGAAACCTTGAGACGATGGGTGAATCTGCGAGCGCGATTGTGGGTGGGACGACAAGCCACGGAGCCACCTTGAAGGGACCCGGCGAGGTCATCCACGCGGGGACCGGAGACACTGTCATAGGCGCCTACAAGGGCGTCTCAAGGAAGACCCTCGATATTCTGGCGGGAGAGCTCACCGCTTGCGGGATTGAGACTTACATCACGGAGAATCTGGCCGGAGAGATTTGGGCAAAGGCCGTTGTCAATGCGGGAATCAACCCGCTCACCGCTATCCTTGGAGCGAAGAACGGATATCTTCTGAGGAATCCGGCAATCACAGGGATGCTCGAAACGGCCTGTTTGGAGGCGGTTGAAGTTGCCAAAGCGTGGGGGGTGTCCCTCCCCAAGGACGACCTCGTGGAGAGGACGAAGAAAGTCGCGAGAAGGACCGCCGAGAATATGTCGAGCATGTTGCAGGACATCATGAGGCAAAAGAGGACGGAAATCGATTCGATTACCGGGGAAATCGTCCGACTTGGGGAGAAGAAGGGGGTTCGGGCAAGTGTCAATTCGACGCTATTGGCCATCGTGAAGGGCATAGAGAGCTCATATGGCGTCTAGCGAATTTGGTAAGGCGCAAACAATTGTGAAAGAAGACAGCGAGAGACGATATCGATCTCTCT
>JBHIBK010000144.1:0-4948 GCA_046759065.1 Thermoplasmata archaeon
CCTTCTCCCCCCTTCGTGTCAGCATGATACCGAACAAGAACAGGATTGGCACGGCGCCCGCGTAGACGAGTATCTGGATCAGTGCCACGAACTCGGACTTGAGTAGGATGTATATTCCTCCCATCGTGACCAGCGTGACGGCGAGCCAGAAGGCGCTGTGGACCAGCTTCCGAGACATGACGACCATGAGGCTGCCGATGATCTCGATGATCGACAGGGCGAGGAACCAGATCATGTCCCATTCCATTCAGCGCACCTCCATCCAGAGACAGTCGACGGGGCAGACCTCCACGCAGGTCTCGCAGCCCACGCATACCGAATAGTCGAACTTGGGGATGGGGATGGGCTTGTCCTTGCGCATCTTCGGTCCGGGGATCATCTCTATGCAGCGCGTCGGACAGTTCCTCTCGCATCGTCGGCATCCGATGCACGCCTCCGCATCCAACTGGGGATTCTCCTCGATCTTGTTCGCCACGGGGACCTTCTCACCCTCCGTTTCCTTGCGCACGGCATCAGCTGAAAGCACGAGGTCCTCCCGCTTGGGCTCGGCAAGTTCGACCACAGTCGTGAACTCCCACGCGCTTGTCGGGCAGTACTCGCCGCAGAAACCGCAGTAGAGGCAGCGTCCTATGTCCACGCCCGGTCTTGTGATCACGTTCTTCTTCTCGTCCTGGATCGAGCGCAGCGACTTGGTGCCCTCCACCTCTACCTTCTCCATGGTGATGCACTCGTTCGGGCAAACGCGGGAGCAAAGGGAGCAGCCGATGCACCTTCCCCAGTCGATGGAATGCTGTCCCCTGAAGCCCTCCCTAAGGGACTCCCTCTCCTGCTCGGTCTCGTGCGGGTAGAGTACCGTCTCGGGCTTGAGCAGTGACTTGAACGTCTGCTTGATGACGACGAACATGGGCTTGAGGAAGAAGCCCATCAGTCCCGAGCCCTTGATTTCCCTCATCAGAACCACCCCAGCCCGGCGTGCGAAAGGATCTTCAGGAAGACGGCGATCAGGACGGTCAGGAAGCCCAGCGGGACGAGCTCGTACCAGCCTATCTTGAGTATCTGGTCTATCCTGATCCTCGGAAGTGCCCAGGAGATCCACACAAAGAACGCGAAGACCAGGTAGGTCTTGATCAGGAACCAGACCTCCTGCGGGAGAACGGGTCCCGACCAACCGCCGAAGAAGAGCAGGACGACGAGCGCGGCGGCCGCCCACCCCTTCACCCATTTGGACATGAAGATGAGGCCGAACCTTATGCCGCTTATCTCGGTGAGCCAGCCCTCAACGAGCTCGGACTCCGCCTCCGGAATGTCGAATGGTAGCCGCTCCAGCTCCGCCAGGATGGCGACCATGAAGACGATGAAGCCGATGAACTGGGGGATGAAGTACCAGTTCTCGATGCCCAGGATTGACGGCCTCTGCTGAGCGGCCACGACCTCCATGGGGTTAAGAGAGCCCGCCAATATGGCCACGCCCACGATGCACAGGAGGAGCGGTACCTCGTACGCGAGCATCTGGGCAGCGCCTCTCATCCCGCCGATGAGCGTGTACTTGTTATTGCTGGCCCAGCCCGCTATTAGGACCGCCAAGGGCGCCAGTGCGAACATGGCAACGATGAATATGAGCCCCAGTTCGAGATTCGCAAGAACGAACGTCGTGCTGAGCGGTATGGCCGCGTACGCCATTATGGACGATACGAAGATGATGGCCGGCCCCGCGTGGAACATTGCGCTGTCCGCGTCCCTCGGGGTGACGTTCTCCTTCTGGATGAGCTTGATCCCGTCCGCAACATTCTGCAGGAAGCCCGTCCCCTTGTGCACCTTCTTCCACGGATGCGGGAGCATTATCCCCCGTCTGTCCTGCCACCGCCCGTAGAGCTTCCTCTCCATCCAGAGCACGATGAGGAGGTTGGTCACCGCGAACAGGAGCATCGACACTGTGGCGATGACAAAGCCCCCGAACTCGACGACCGAATCCTGGCGGAACCAGTTGGCGAGGTCGCCAAACAGCGGGATCCAGTTATCGAGGGTGTCGGCGAGCCATGCGAGGGTTCCACTGACCCAAGCGGATATCGTCCGGCTCCATGCTCCCAGGTCTATCAGAGTGCTCATTTGTCAGTCTCTCCGATGCAAACGTCAATGCTTCCCATTATCGCCAGAACGTCGGCGACGTTAACGCCTCTCAGCAGCTTCGGGACGACGGTCATCGTGCAGAACACCGGGCTCCTCACTTTCATGCGGTAAGGGCTTTCCCCGCCGTTGCCGACGACATAGAAAGATGCCTCGCCGCGCGAGTCCTCCGTCCTTCGGAAACCCTGCCCCTCGGGTCGGATGGGCGGCTTCACCCAGATGGGCCCGTCGGGCATCTTCTTCAGCGCCTGCCTTATTATCCTGCAGCTCTCGAACATCTCCCCCATGCGCACGTGGTAGCGTGCCAGGCTGTCTCCTTCCTTGCGAACCTGAACCTCCCAGTCGAGCTTATCGTACACCTCGTACGGGTCGTGTTCCCGGAGGTCGAGCTTGCAGTTGCTTCCCCTCAAGTTCGGTCCCGTGACGCCGTACTCCATCGCGTCCTCCTTTGACAGGACTCCGACGCCCTCCGTCCTCTGAAGGAAGGCGCCGCTTTCGTGGAAGAGCTTGTCGTAGTCCTTGAGCCGCTCCACGAAGGTGTCCATTATCTTTTCCGCCCTGTGCGCGAAGTTCGGCGGGATGTCCTTGGCCACTCCCCCTATCCTCGGGTAGTTCTGGTTCATCCTCGCCCCCGTCTGGAGCTGCAGGAGGTCGAGGAAGTACTCCCTCTCCCGCAGGCAGTAGAGAAGAGCGGTGATGAGGCCCAGGTCCGGACCAAGGGCCATGAGCCACGTGAGGTGGGAGGAGAGCCTCTGCAGTTCTAGTGCGATGACGCGCAGGTACTTCGCCCGCTCAGGGATCTCGAGTCCCATCATCTCCTCCACCGCGAGGCAGTAGGAGTGCGCGAAACACAGGGAGGACACGTAGCACAGCCTGTCCGCGAGCGGGATGATCTGACTGTATGTCCTGCGCTCGCCCAGCTTCTCTATCCCCCTGTGAAGATAGCCGAGGACGGGCTCGGCATCGAGGACAGTTTCTCCATCAACGAGTATCTTGAGATTCCACAGTCCGTGGGTCATCGGGTGCTGCGGTCCCATGTTGATCCAGAGCTTCGTCATTCTTCCTCTTCCCTGAAGTCCTTTCGTAGCGGATAGAACGTGACATCATCGGGAAGCAATATCCTCTTCAGGTTGGGGTGGCCTTCGAAGACTATCCCCATCATGTCGTACGCTTCCCTCTCGTGATAGTTCGCCCCTTCCCACACGGGCGTCAAGGAGTCGATCTTCGCATCGTCCCGCGGTATCTTGGCGTGCACTTCGGCGACGAGATTCGAGCGATAGGACGCAATGTGATAGACGCACTCGAAATGCTCCCGCCAGTCTAGGGCGGAGATGAGCGAGATGTGCTCGAATCCGATCTCCTTCAGGCGGTTGCAGACGTCCCGCAATTGTCCTCTTTCAACGGAGAACCTCAGCGCTCCTGCCCTGGGAAATGAGAAACCAGAAACCTCCTCGGGGAACTCCCGCCTGAGTTGTGCGGCCACCTCCTCCTCATTCATGGTCCTTCACCGATGTCCGAAGCGCATCGCTAGGGTCGTTATGATTGGGATTGTGCTCAAACGGAAGGCGCTTCCCAAAGGTCGAGTGGCAAATGGGATATCGATATTTAAGGCTCATGGAATTGGGTTGTCAGCGATGAGGACTCAAGTGTGGATTTCGCAATCATTATTCGAAAATCGTCTCCCGCTCCCGTCCGCTTCGATCGCTAGCAATGAAGACGTAGAAACCCTTTTATTGCGACTTGGGTTATCATGGACAGATGCTCCCCGAGGACTATCTGGTTGTCGCTCTGTTCGCGATAATAGTGATAGTTCTCCCGCCGATAATCTATCTCATCAATAGGTGGTTCAGGCCAGAAAGGACGCTGCCGTACTCAGAGGACACGTACGAGTGCGGGGAGGAGCCCATAGGCGTCGCGCAGGTGCGCTTCAACTTCCAGTACTACCTCTTCGCGATAGTCTTCGTCGCCTTCGACGTCATCGCCGTCGTCCTGCTTCTTTGGGCTCTCAACTTGGCGGACTACTTCTCGCCCTGGTCCGGGGCCTTCGTCTTCACCTTTGCGCTCCTCATTGGGGGAGCGACGTTTTATGCTCTTGCCAAGCAGGAGAGGATGGCCATATGACTGAAGAGGGTCCCATCGTCTGGGGCTGGGATTCCTCCGCCTTCACCGAGTGGTTCTCAGGCGCGCTGACCAAAGCGGCCGAGAAGACCAGGATGAAGAAGCTCGTCAACATGCTGACGGGAAGGATGTTCAATTGGGGCCTGAGGAACAGCCCTTGGCCTCTTCACTGGGGGATAATGTGCTGCTCCATCGAGATGGCCGCCGCCTCTGGACCCAGGTTCGACATCGAGCGGTTCGGCGTGATCTACCGCTCAACGCCCAGGCAGGTGGACATCCTCCTCGTCAACGGGCCCATAAGCCACAAGCTCGTTCCTTCGATCAAGAGGCTGTACGACCAGATGCCCGCTCCGAAGTGGGTCGTGGCAATGGGCGAGTGCGCGATCTCTGGCGGGCCCTTCTGGGACTCCTACAGCATCGTTCCGGGAGTCAACAGAATCCTGCCGGTGGACGTGTACATCCCCGGATGTCCCGTGAGACCGGAGGGCCTGATCGACGGCTTCCTGAAGCTCAAGGAGCTCATCGAGAAGGAGAGGAAGGAGTACTTCCTGCAGCCGAAGACGCGCTCTGACGTTCGGCTGAAAGAGGCCGTCTGAACCGCAAAGGATTTCTACGTTTATCATGTCAGGGTCTTCGTGCAACACGCTGAGAGGATGAACATCGCAGAGGAGTTGGGACAGGATATAGACGAAGATACGTGAGGGAT
>JBHIBK010000145.1:0-4944 GCA_046759065.1 Thermoplasmata archaeon
CCCCGCTCCCCCAAGCGATCCATGTGCCTCCGCTTGCCTGCATCAGGGGATCGAGAGCGGCGGTAAGTCCTCCCGCAGGCCTGTCGCATACGACCTTGCCGCTTACCGTCTTATGGGCATACGGTTCTCTGTTCGAGACGATCACAAAGTGGTAGTCCTTGAGCTTGCTCCTGATATATCGCCTCACATCATCGGCACCGATCGGAGCAGATGCCATATTCAATCGAAATAGGCGGTGATATAAGTAGATAACGAGTCAATCATCGGAGTCCTTGAAGTCTCTCCGCGTAGATGTCCGTCATCTCGCCGAGCCTCTCCTCCTTGAGCGACTTGCCCATCGCTTCCGTCTCAAAGAACCTCTTGGGGATTCTCAGATCATCCACATCGAACCCTTCCCTGAACTTGAATCTCATTCTCGATTCATAGATGAGCTCGCCCAGCTCATCTAGCTCGCGGACCTCTCTCTCTGCGCCCGCAACTTCAAGAGCATCCGCGATCATCTTTTTCGAGTACATCCCTCTCGCGAACAGACAGGCTACGAGGGAATTGAAGACGCACCTCTCCTGCTCCTCGGTGATAAGTTGATCCACTAGTCTCTCGGACTTCAAGGGGCTAGAGGTCATCTTCTGGTCTAGGGAATAGCCAGCATTATCGAGGTGGGAATGCCTCCCGCCGAAGAGCTGACCTAGAATGGTCGCATACCCGCAGTGGTACCCGGCGACCTCATTGCGTCCGAGAGCAAGGGCGAAATCCTCTCCTCCGTAGGTGCTTGAGGCCTCGACGACACCGTCGCCCGCCGCATCGTAGAACTCGTTGCTCTTCTTCACAATCCTATCGATGGCCTTCGCATGGTTCTCGGCGTTCCCCCAGTACAAGGGCACTCCAAGGGTCTCCTTGGACGATATCAGTCCCCTCTCGTATGCTTCGGTCATCCAAGCCAACACAACGCCCGTGCTCATCGCATCGAGACCCTTGGATTCCACCATCTCAATCAGCCTCAGGATGTTCTCGGGAGAACCTATGCCAAGCATGCTGCCCAGAGCATACAGGAGCTCGAAGTCGTACGAGACCTTCATGGACTCGTACTCGTGCTCACCGAACGGAATCCGAAGAGTCGCAACGTGTATGCAGCCCACCGGGCACTGTGCGCATGCAATCTTCCGAGTCAGGTACTCCCGGGCGAACCGCTCTCCTGAGATGTCCTCCGCAGAATCGAAGCGGGACTCCTGCAGGTTCTTCGTGGGCAGGCATTTGAGCTCGTTCAAGGGCAAGATGTTCACCGGAGTGCCGAGGTCGTGGTATTTCGCCATCATTGGTGTCTTTACCAGTATCTCGTGGATTGCCCTATAGATGGTCTCATAGCGGGACTTGTCCTCGACGTCGAAGCTCTTGCTTCCGGAGATCGTGATCGCCTTCAGTCTCTTCGAGCCGAACACTGCACCGAGTCCCAGCCGTCCGAAGTGACGATAGTCGTCAACGTTCACATTCGCGAACCTGACGAGGTTCTCGCCCGCGGGTCCTATGCTTGCCACGCTGCGACTCCCCCTGCCCTTCTCCACCTCACGCAGTACCCTAGCAGTCGCGTATGTGGATAGCCCCTTCAGTGTCGTCGCATTCTTGAACGCAACCTCATCATCGTGGATCGACAGGTATGTCCATTGGTTCGCCTTCCCCTTGATGACTATCGCGCCGTAGTCCGCGAAGCGCATCGAGAGGCCCAGCTTTCCGCCCACGTAGGACTCTCCCAGGTTGCCTGTTAGGGGCGACTTGAAGACGGATACGGTCTTATTGCAGCACGGGAACATGACCTCAAGCGGACCGATGGAAAGGATGATTGGAGCACTCTCGTGGTACGGGTCGACTCCTTTGGGACAGTGTTTATGCAGCAGCTCCACCGCCCCCCCTATGCCCCCTAGATGCAGAGAGAAGAGATCATCAAGCTCCTTCACTTGGAAGGTCTCGCGAGCCAAATCGATGAACAGGACCCTATTCAGCATTCAGATCACCTCAGCGCTCTCCATGGCAAGGACTCCATGGGGGCAGAAATCCACGCAGTGGCCGCAATGGAGACAGACGATGGGTTTACCCGTCTCTTCATCCATCCTTATGGCGCCCACAATGCACGCATCCACGCACTTGCCGCAACCGGTGCACGCATCCTTCTTTAGCTCCACTCCTCCTCCCTTTCTCGGAACGAGTGCGTCCTCGGGACAGAACTCGGCGCATGGCGGGTTCTTGCATGCCCGGCACTTGATTACCACGAAATCGTCTTCGGCACCTCCTCGCGTCTTGACCACGATCGCGCTCCTTGTAGGGGAGAACGCACTGTAGACATAGCGGGCGCACGCAAAGGTGCAGGAGAGGCAGCCGATGCATCTGTCCATATGTACGACATTCAGTCTTTTCGCCATCTTCTCAGGCACTCCGTATTAGATACGTGCCATGTTTAATATATTTCGTCACTCGAGTGCGCTGTCTCGGGCCTTCTCCTTCCCCACGTGACGCTATTCTTCTGGCAGGTTGGCGACACAGTCGAGGAACTCCTGCACGTCGTCAACACTGGACAGGACGTACTCCGCCTTGCTCTCGACATCTTCGGAGGAAACCATGACCGCTATCCCTCTCCCGCGTACGACCTCGAAAGCATCCTCGTCCGTGCGGTCATCTCCCACGTACACGACGAGGTATTCGTCCGAGAAGCCTGCGCCCATGGTCTTCAAGAGCCAGAGCACGGCTCTCCCCTTGTCCCAGCGAACGTTGGGACGGATCTCCAGCACCATTTTCCCGTGTGTCAGCAGTATCTCCCCGTTCTCGGAGAAGGGCCTGATGGCCGATTCCACGACACGCTTGACCTCTGGGATATCGTGTTCAGCCACCATTCTATAGTGGACTGATGCAGTGAGGCCCTTGTCCTCGATGAGTGCTCCTTCGTATCCTACCAGGAGGGGCTTGATGCGAGAACAGATTCTGCTGATGAGAGGCATGCTCCTCCTTGCCTGAGGGTGCACGAACACATCGTCCTGGTACTCGATTTCCATCCCGTGGTTGCCTGCGTACCAGATGCCATCCAGTTCAACCTTGGACTTCACATCGCTCAGTGAACGTCCACTGATCACACCTATGACAAACCTTTGATTGTCCCTCAGTCGGGTAAGGACTGAGAGCATTCCTTCGCCTAGCACCGCCAGGTCAGGGCTCTGGACTATCGGTGTCAGAGTGCCATCGTAGTCCAACAGCATGATTGGTTTCCGGTATCCCATCTGTTCCTCTATTCCATCCAGATGGTCAAACAGATATTCCATTGAAGCCATCGATGACCCAGGCGAGATATATTCTTTGCCGTGGGATTGAAACACAGGAATCTGCACAAATGAGACACCAAGGACTGGGATGAAATGAATCCGCAGCGAAAGATACATACCCTTGTGTCTGGGTTAGAGAGCAGATGCGTGCAGGTATTCTGAACAACATCAACGTCGATATCCTCCACTGCTTGGGAGCTGGGCGACTCCGCAAGGCCATAGATCGGTTCGATGCCAGATCGCAGGACAGCGAGGTGTTGGGGCTCATTCGGAGAGGATATGAACTGGCTTTGTCGGATGGCGGGGAGCTGTGGATCGATGACCACCGAGAGGCAGTCGATGAGTTCTCAAGGATGCTCGCTCGCTGGAAGGAACCCACAATCGCGTTGGGCGGCAACGCTGGGATATGCGCTGTCACTCTCGCATCGCTCGGAGTCAAGTCATACCTGAGCGCCTGTGTCAGGGACGACAGGCACGGGAGGTTCTTGGAAAGGACACTCGATCAATATGGCGTCAATCGGCAGTATGTCACCAGAAGAGATGGAGAGGAATCCAATCAGGCGGTCACCTACGGAGTGGAGGTGGAGGATTATGACAGGTGCTTCTTGTCGGACGGCGGGGACAATCGCAGACCAAACGCGTCTGATCGTTTCACGGAAGCCATCAAGACCTTCGATGTCCTATTGGTCATGGGAAGTCACAATCTGAGGGAGGGGCTCGAGGACCTGATCGCACTCGTCGAGGATTCTAAGTGCATTTCGATAACCGATTCCGGCGATATGAGGAACACGGGTCCTGAGAAGCTCACGAGACTGTATTCCAGGGCAGATATCGCCTGCTTCAATGAGGTCGAACTCGGTCAGATGACTGGATTGGAGTGTGCGGACCTTCGTTCAATAGAGTCGGCAGCGGTTGAGCTGTGCTCCAATTGGGAGAACATCGTCTGCGTCCACTTCCCCAAGGGGGCCGTGTGCGTGTTTGGCAAGAAGCTGCTGAGAGCGAAGGCCTTCGTCCCTTCGCGTGTCCGAACAAGAACAGGTCTGGGTGACGCCTTCGTTGCGGGACTTGCCCTGGGTCTCTTGACTACTGGGGACAACATGGACGGCATGAGGAGGGGTCTCGTCTTGGGAAATGCCTCCGCGTCATTGCGGATGGAAAGTGGGAGACCCGCCACGTCCGCGGAAATGATGGTTCTTGCAGGTGAGAGCGATGCCGGAGAAACCGAAATCCCTTGAGCAGAGAGGGGAATCTCCGAATACGCTATTGACTAGCTCCATAGGCACGGAGCCTACCAATGGTGCGGGTCCCTGGATGTTCGCTCATCTCTGGGGACGCCGCATTCCTTCGGTCGGCAGAAAAAGGCTATTGTGCTGTCGGCTCTTAGAAGCAATCGCGAATCCGGTCCCCAGAGGACTCGATTGACGGGTCTAGATGGGTCGTACCGACTATCCGTCTTCATTTCTTGCGCTTCTCGAGGTCCGAGTGGTATCCATCGAATTCAGAACGTCGATCGTCGATGGAATCTTTCTCTCTTCCTCGGACTCCGTATCCTGTTCGCTCGCAATGACATACAATCCCTGTATGATACGCTGGTACTTGGGCAAGAAGGCGGTGGTTCTGTACTGGTACCTCTCTCCTCTCT
>JBHIBK010000146.1:0-4942 GCA_046759065.1 Thermoplasmata archaeon
GTGATGGACCCGCTCCAGGCGGGCCTCGGATACGGGCTCGAGTACTCATACTCCGTGATAGAGAGAATCCGGCTTGCGGCTTTGATGGGGGACAAGATCCTCCAGGTTCCCATACTCTGCGGCACCACCCGCGTGTGGAACGCGAGGGAGGCCTTCAAAGAAGATGCCGCTCTGGGAGATTCCACCTCTCGCGCGGTCTTCTGGGAAGCGACCACGGGGCTGTCCGCCCTGATGGCAGGAGCGGATGGGCTGCTGATGAGGCACCCCGATGCGGTCAAGCACGTCAGAGATACGATAGAGAAGCTCCACGGGAGCGGAGGTGGAGAGTAATGGCGCTCACGGCTCTTGACATCTACAAGAAGCTGCCGCAGACCAACTGCGGGAAGTGCGGGTTCCCGACCTGCCTGGCATTCGCGATGCAGCTGGCGAACAAGAAGACGAGCATCGACGCCTGTCCAGACTGCTCGGAAGAGGCCAGGGAGCTACTGGAATCCTCGGCCGCCCCGCCGATAAGATTGGTGAAGATAGGCACAGGGGAGAACGAGATAGAGATGGGAGACGAGGTCGTTCTGTTCAGACATGAGAAGACATTCTATCATCCCGTTGCGTTCGCTCTGAGGGTCGATGATACTCCAGGGGAGGAGATCGAGTCCAAGATCCAAGCGGCGGGGGAGCTGAAGTTCGACCGGGTGGGGCAGGAAATGAAGCTCGACATGATCGCAGTCCGCTCGAAGTCGGACGATCCATCGAAGTTCTCTTCTGCCATCTCCCTCGTGAAGGGGAAGACATCCGCACCCCTCATGCTGGTTTCGCGGAACCCAGCAGTGATGGAGGAGGGACTCAAGGTCTGCGGTTCGGACAGACCGCTCATCCACGCTGCAACGAGGGACAACTTCGAGAAGATGGCGGAGCTTGCCAAGGCACACAACTGCCCGCTGGTCGTTCTCGAGGATTCAGGACTCGAAGAGCTCGCCGAGCTGAGCAAGAAGGTGAAGGAGACTGGCGTGGAGGACATAGTCCTCGACCTCGGCAGGAAACCTCTGGGCAGTGTGCTTCAGGAGCTCACTCTCATCAGGAGGCTGGCAATCAAGAAGCTCTTCAGACCTCTCGGCCATCCCGTGATCATGTTCGCTGAGGGCGAAGGCGCGAGCGGGGGCCTGGAAGCCGCGCTGGGAACCATGAAGTACGCTTCCATTGTCGTGATGAAGGAGGCGGACCGCTCCGTGATGTATCCCCTGTTCACGTTGAGGCAGAACATCTACACGGACCCGCAGAAGCCCATCCAGGTAAAACCGGGCATCTACGAGCTGAACGGGCCGGATGAGAGTTCACCGGTGATGATTACGACGAACTTCTCGCTCACCTACTTCACCGTCTCTGGGGACATCGAGACCAGCAAGGTCCCGAGCTATCTGCTCGTGGCGGACTCGGAAGGACTGTCCGTGATGACCGCATTCGCGGCGGACAAGTTCACCGCTGACAGCGCTGCAGAGCTGATACAGAGCTGCGGAATCGAGGAGAAGGTCAACCACAAGAAGATCATTATCCCTGGACAGGTGACGAGGATGAGCGGGAAGCTCAGCGAGAACTCTGGATGGGAGGTCGTTGTCGGTCCAAGAGACTCCTCTGGACTTCCGAAATACCTGAGAGAATACGCTGGGGCCTAGCTACATCTGCGTCGGGTCCAGGTAGCTCGCCTCTTTCTTCCTAATGGGCTCAAGGGATTTGTCCACGGTCTTCTTCATCTGCAAACCGGAGACGTGCATCAGTGTGTCGTCGAAGTCGTCCTCGACGTTCATCGAGCACAAACAGGGATAGTGATGATGGGCCAGCCCCGCCTTCTCAACGGCATCCCTCACCTTAGTTCCCGGAAGCTGCTTGGCGACGAACCTTCCGCACCCGCAAGGCGAATCGCGCAGGACTTCCGCTCCCGTTACAGTGTCCTTCTCCACCTTCACATCCAGCTCTGGCCTTCCGAAGTATTCCACGAACTTGTCGATTACGGAATCCTCGACCGGCTCAAGAGTGCAAAAGGGCCTCGGAAACGTGCTCGCAATCCCCAGCTTCGAGAGTTCCCGCTCGATCTGCTTCCTCATCCCGGGCGGTAGCCATTGTGAGTTGTCCACCGGTGCGATCAATGCCTTGGCATCAGCGGCCTTCACTATGTCCGTGATCAACTGAGCGGCACTTGAACTCTCCTGAAGTGCGAGCACGAGGTCCGCCTCTGGCACGGATTCCGGTAAGAACTCAGCAGGGTCATCGACGACGAGTGGCAGATCCTCTGGAAGGGTCAGCATTTCAACTTTGAAGCCCTCTGGGCCGTTTTCCTGGATGTTCTTGGCGATGCGTTCGCCGTACTCACCCTGAACGAGCGCGAGGATCGTCATTTCTCCCCCGCCTATCCGCTCGAGCTCCTCGGCGGTCAGTTCCCTCCTTTCGATCTTCTCCTCCTTCTTCGCAACCCGCTCAACTTGATAGGTGGAACCCCTTTCCAGAGCTTCAAGGACCCGCTTCTCAAGATCCTCAATCTCGGGCCAATCGAGTCCTTCAGGGATGTCGAGAGCGATTGACGAGTAGGTGCCTTCGCCACGGACCGTTTCCTCTCCCGCGAGAACGGGAATCTCCTTGTCCCCAACGATCAATCGAAGGTTCGAGAAGACCTCCTTCTCCTTCTGACCTTTCAAATAGACTCTTTCTGGAACGTACTCAAGAAGACACGACTCGGTACCGAATGCTGCTGACCTGAGGGCGGCGACGACTTCACTTCCAGAATATTCCTTCCCAAAGGAAACTTCCTTTCTCATGTCCTTCCTCAGACCCCTGCGCTGGCTAGATGTTCAGCTTGGCAAGGATTTCCTTCGCCCGCCCGTAGGCGACGCTGTCCACGGGGATGTCGATGAGCGGGTCCCCGGTCAGGGAGAGGTCCAAGATGTGCTGGTCCTCCGGCACGACTTCCCTGCAGTCGAAGCCCGCCTCCTCGATCACCGGGCTTAGAGGCTCGGGGATATCGGCGATGCGTGTTATGATCAGGCATCTGTCCTTCACCCTCAGGTCGAGGTTCTCGCTCATGCCCCTGATCCTTCCCGCGGTGACCACACCATGCTTCGTCGGATCGGTGAGTATGAACATCATGTCCACATCTCTTGTCGTCCGCCTGCTGAGGTGCTCCATCCCAGCCTCGTTGTCGATGATGACAAAGTCGTAGTTCGCTGAAAGCGTGTCGATGTAAGTCCGAAGGATGTTGTTGATGTAGCAGTAGCAGCCCGGGCCCTCCTGCCTGCCCATCGTTATCAGGTCGATCTTGTCGCTTTCGACCATGGCCATGCGAAGATTGTAGTCCACGAGTTCCTGCTTGGACATACCAGGGGGCAGGTCACCGACGTTCTTCAGCATATCCTCCCTCAGGTCACCGATGGTCTGATCGACCTTGACGCCCAGCATGGAGCCGAGCGTGGAGTTGGGGTCAGCATCCACCGCTAGAATCACAGACTTCTCGCTGAGCGCCTTTATCAAAAGCGTGGCGAACGTGGATTTCCCCACGCCGCCCTTGCCCGAAACGGCGATGGTCTTTCCCATGTCAATTCTCCAGACCGTATTTCTCTCGCATGTGGCCGGATATCTCCCTCGTCATCCTCAGTGCCGCCTCCGCCTGTTCCTCGCTCAGACCTCGGAGACCGCACATGGGCGTCACGAGGGACTGCCTGTGGATCCTTTCCTCATCAACACCTTTCTTTGCCAGCAGTTCAATACCATTTTCAACCTTGGCTATAAGACTTTGCAGACTCTCCGCTTCAAAGCTCTCGGGTATCGAAGGGACGACTCCCCATGCAATCATTCCACCTCTATCGAGAAAATCAGAAACATCCTCGGAATACAGCGAGAGCGTGTGTCCGTAGGTGTACGCATCGAAGGACAGCATCTTGGCGGGGGATTGAAGGATGAGTGGCCATTCCGTGTTCCCACAACAATGGAACCCGACCAATCCCGTCAGGCCGGAAACGACCTCATCGAACATCGAGAGGACCTCCTCCCTGCCTATGTTGAGGAAGGCGGAGCCGAACATGTTGAGATAGGGCTCGTCGAAAGCGATCAATGTTCTCTCTTGAGAAATGGACAATCGGTCCTCCATCCATCGGGCTATCATGTTGACCGTCTTTGTGATTATCTCCTTGTACGTGTCGTCGTAAAGAAGGGACCTCTTGTCCTCGTAAGTCAGATTTAGACCCAGGCTGATTGGACCTGTGACCTGCCCCCGGATGACCTTGGCGGACGTTCCCCGCACAGCCCCCTCGAACTCGAAGAAGGCTGAAGCAAACTCCGGGGACATTGAGAAGTATTCCAGGTCGTTCTCGATTATCTTTCGGTAGAAGGTCTCGATCTCTGATGTCTCGCCTCGTTTCACGTATATCCTGTCCTCATCGATCTGGACTCCGGGGATTTTGGGCGAGAACTGCACGTACATGTTCTCCCTGAAACCCAGGCGGGGAAGCTGTGGCCAGGTTGGAATCTCGGGCGTATGCTTCAGAACGAGCTCGACGGCCACCGTGGGATCGGTATGCGGCAGGCTTCCCAGGGCCATGGGCAGGAAATCTCCAAGGAACTGCGTCACACGATCAACTCCTTGGCGCTCGGGAACTTCTCTATGTCAGTGTGAGGCAGGAAGAGAGCGGACGTGAACTCATTGAAGAACATCGGGGAGACGCTCAGCTCGATGTAGGTCATCCTCTTGGTGACGTCGATGGCCTCCTGCTTGCCCTTCTTGGACATGAGCGTCAAGCGGGAACCCGCCAGGGACCCGTTTCCAATGAACCTGAACTTCTCGGGATCAACATCCGGAAGCAGACCGAGCCATATGCTCTTTCTCGTGTCCAGGTAGTTGCCGAAACCCCCCGCGATGAATATCTGCTCGACATCATCGAACGTGTACTTCATCGTCTTCAGT
>JBHIBK010000147.1:0-4911 GCA_046759065.1 Thermoplasmata archaeon
ACAATTCCTTTCGACCGCCGTGCCCTCCGCCACCGAGACCGCGAGTGGGGCTCACAACCCTGTCGCCGAGACGATCTCATAGACGTTCACGAATCCCAAGTCGATTCCGTGGAGGCGATGGACGACCCTATCACGGGTACGCTGTACGTGCAGAAGCACGCCTTCAAGTCCAGGCCGACTGGGGCTGACAGGCTCGCCGACGAATTACGCGCACTCGACCGGCTCCATGGGACCCGCTGGAGACCGACCTCACCAGCAACCCGACACGACCCGGGGGGTCACAGCTCGATCTCCTTCTCCTTCCCATCCCTGTCCCGTCCTCCGTCTGCTGTATGAGCCCTGGTCCTAAATGGCTGCGCCCCTGACCCCGAGATCTCGTTCGGACTCCCATGTGAGCAATACCCAGGGAAGATTCTGGACCTTGCGAGCATAGCGACAAGGCTTTTGGAAAGTGAGCGACAGAAATCGGTTTAATCATCCCGTTCTCCGCTTTGTGGACCTTTGTTCTGAGAAAGATGAAAGCACCAGACAATTCGAGAAAGAACCCACAACGTGTATGAGGGAAGATTTAAATCGCTACGGCACATGACACTATCCAGCACCCGAGTGGAGGGGAAGCTGTGTCCCTAGAAACAGAAGGTGAGGCCGAGAGTCCAGAGGGTGAATTGCCTCCTGAGGAGGAGTCCGAAGAGGAGATTGCCGAGGAGAAGGCTGAAGAAGAGATTCCTTTGGACGAAGAAGAGGTTCCCGAGGAAGAGGAGGCGGTCGAGCCAGAAGAAGAGCCAGAGGAGGAGAGACCACCGGCAAGACCTAGGCGAAAGAAACGTTCCGGGGTAATCGCCTTTCTTGCAATCCTCGTGGTCACAATAATCCTGCTCGCCTTCCTACTTCAACCTGTTGTTCATGAACCTCCAGGTGAGGATCTAACGAGCGACGATGACCATGACGGGCTGACCCTTGGCGAGGAGAGAGAAGCTGGAACGGACCCGAACGACCCGGATACGGATGACGATCAATTATTGGATGGAGAGGAAGTCCATGGGTTCAACACGTCCCAAGGAACGTACATAACGGACCCATTGGATCCGGACACTGATGATGACAACGCAACGGACGGCCGGGAGGTTCTCGATTATCACAGGTACGACAGGATAGAGACGGAGGACTACCATTCGTCCCAGAATGCCAAGAGATACTACGCATATGTGGTTCAGACCGCAGACGTATCAACAGAGCCTTCGAATTCCTCTCAAATTGACCTGGAACTGAACATACCTTGGACGGGCGAATACCGGGTCGTGGTTTCAGGAACAGGTTCGGTATCCTTCAAGGATCTGAGATTGAACGAGAGCACATTCGGAATAGACGACCTGGCCAGTGAGATAATCGTCAATGCCCCCGATGTCACCATTCGGGAAAACACAACCCAAGCCCCTCCTCTGATTCCAATACGAGAGAACCGAACTTGGATGCATCTCTACACCGATACCCAAGGAACCGAACAAGGCATTCGTGTCGACCAAGTCACTTTCAAGGCCCATGTCGGCACCTATTGGGCATATTTCGGCCACTTCAATTTCACTGAGACGGGGCAGTACAACCTGACCCTCCGCATCTTCCTGCCTCCCGATGAATCTCTGATAGATCCGATCTACAGGCCCTTCCTCGGACATATCACGTCTCTCCAGATCGAAACAGGCTTCTTCCGCATATGGAGGAAGACCATCGACCCGCTCAACCCAGATGTGGATGGAGACACTCTCTTGGACGGTTACGAGATCGAGAACTACATGTACCCGCTCAACACGGACCCGGACGAGGACGGCATCAGCGACCCCTACGAGATCGCCTCCGGGACGGACGATGAACTGAGAGATACGGATGGCGATGGCATCCGGGACGGAGTCGAGATTGGGCGCGACGGCTCCTTTGACGACCCCTTCACGGCTTGGGACTCTCATTCTGCAAACATGGACGGGGACCTTGGTGCCACGACTACCGACCCCAACCACGTGGACACGGATGAGGACGGCCTTCCCGACGGTTTCATTGACGGATGGATGCGTGACGATGAGAAAGGATGGGGCCTCTTCGGCCAGGGCGATGACGCTCGTCAGAGATGGGAAGGCGAGGATTTTGATAGGGACGGTGTCGTTGACACAGGCCCTTGGAACATGGGACAGGGTCCCGGGGAAACGGATCCGAACAGACCTGACACGGACGGTGACGACTTGCCAGAAGCGTGGGAGGTCTGGTACGAGCTCGATCCGACCGATGCGACAGGAGAGAACGGTGCAAACGGGAATCCGGATCATGACGCTTCCGTTCGGGAACACAGTCTGGTTCGGGACGATTCCTATGATATCGGCTCAACCTACAGCTTGGCTCAGACCTTCGAAGCCACTGAGCTAGCCTACGATAACCTCATGATTTGGGCGAACAACAGAAGCGGAAGTCCTTTCAATGACAAACTGGAGATCATCCTTTTGGGAACGACCAACGATGCTCCAGATCCGGGTATCATCATTGCCAATCTCGGGGTCATGACTGTTCCGACAGGAGAAGGTGAGCTGAACATCACCCTCGCGCCACATGCGCTATCGATTGGCGGGACATATGCCCTGTGGCTGAGAACTCTGTCGGGCGCTCCGAACGGCTATCTCGGTCTGGGTTTCTCCCCTGGTGGCGGGGAAAGGACCGGAAGCATGTGGTGGAAGAACGGTGCCCAATTCGACCAGAGCTGGGGAGAAGACGCTGACCTTTACTTCAAACTCGTCAAGTGGGGCGGGGAGACCCAGCTCACCAACCTCGGGGAGTACATCGTTGGTACCAATCCCAGAAATCCAGATACGGATGGCGATGGTGGTGGCGACTGGCCCGAGGCCAATGTAGCGTTCAGGACCAATGTCCCAGACGGTGGGAAGACCATTGACGAATACGGTTCAGTAGACGAGTCTGGACAATACGAGTGGGTCTGGTTCGCAAACACGGAGTACGGGTTTGAGCAGAGAATCGAGAATCCTCCTGCCGACTTCATGGGGGCATGGGCCAACAACACTCTGATCGGTCTCCTGACCCCCAGGCACCGAACGGTGGCGTACGCATCAAGCGTATCGGTGAGCGAGGACCGGAGCAAGTTGTTTGTGTGGAAAGAATCGGCCGAAACCGCATGGCACCGCACTTTCTACTTGTGGGAGCGAACGGGCAAGACCTATCAGTGGTCCAGTTTCTCGGACACGAATGGCAATGGACTGATTGATTCCACGGTCTACGTGTATTCTTCAAGCCTCTCCCAAGGTCAAGCGGAATGGAGCACATACCCTCAGCTCAGCTACAAGGACCAGGAGATATACCTCAGCGATCCGTTCAATGCAATGACAGACTGGGACAGATTCCCTGACCCATACGAACCGCTTTGGAGCATGGACATCGATGGGGACGGACTGGCGAATGCCAGGGACACCGATTCCGACGGTGATGGTGTTGGGGATGACAATGAAGCCAGATTCATTTGGAGACCTCCAAACTACGTGCCCTTGAATGATGTGGACGGAGACGGTCTTGACAATATCGTGGACCCCGATTCCGATGGAGATGGGGTAGAGGACGGGCTGGAGTACATCTTCTACCTTGACCTTGATTGGGACGGCTACCGGAACATGGTTGACAATGACGCGGACA
Organism: Thermoplasmata archaeon; assembly: GCA_046759065.1. Lineage (GTDB taxonomy): Archaea > Thermoplasmatota > Thermoplasmata > RBG-16-68-12 > JAGMCJ01 > JAGMCJ01. Next base: position 3,682 of record JBHIBK010000147.1, read on the forward strand.
ATGATGGTCTCCCGGACGGATGGATGGACGGCTACCGGTACGACAATGCCTCCGGGACCTTCCAGTTCGACCCTGCCTTCGCGGATGGAATCATTGATCCTTGGGAAGGGGAGGACACCAACCTCAACGGGATTTTCGAGCCTATGCTGGGCGAAACGGACCCTACCAATCCTGACTCGGACGGAGACGGCCTCTGGGATGGGTACAACATCAGTGTGCCAATAGGACGATACAGGGGCTTCCATATAGGAGAACTCGATGTCTTCACAGATCCTCTGAACAATGACACAGATGGCGATGGGGTTATGGACGGAACCGAGGTGCACGGTTGGGATTCGCACATCTGGTCGCCTCCACGCCACATGACGTCAAGTCCGCTCACCAGCGACACCGACGGAGATACCCTGTCCGATTTCCTCGAGTTCACTTCCCGGTTGACCGACCCCAACGCGTTTGACACGGACGGGGATGGTCTCGAAGATAGCCGGGAAGATGTGAACAGCAGCGGTACAGTTGACCCTGGGGAGACCTGGCCGTTCTCATACGATTCCGACCATGACGGTGTCCCTGACGGAGTTGAGTGGGGGCTTCCCGGGTGGGATATGAACACATCCACTACCACAGACCCGCTGGACCCAGACACGGACGGGGATGGCCTTTGGGACGGGATTGAGGATTCCAACAAAGACGGTGCTGTGGATGCCAATGAAGCCGATCCCAACGACGAGGATTCGGACGATGATGGCATATGGGACGGGCCGGAATATGAGGTCTTCATGAACCTCATCTATCTGCGAAACAACGATTCAGACGGTGACGGCATTCTGGATGGTAACGACCTGTGGAGAAATCATTCAGGTACTTGGGTCGAAGCTTGGTACATCGATTTTGATAGGGACGGACTTGTCAACGCCCTCGATGACGACTCGGATGGTGACGGTTGGCCTGACGGAAGCGAGGACACCAACCTCAACGGCATTTTCGAGCCCGGCGAAACTGATCCGCTGGACGGTGACCAGGACAAGGACGGCCTCCTGGATGGAATCGAACTGCCAGACGTCGATCCGACCAACAACGATACTGATGGCGACGGGATTCTGGACGGATACGAGAAGGACTGGAATCAGAATTCCGACGGCGTGGGCGGGGTCAACGCGAACGACACCGATTCGGACAATGACGGGCTACTGGACAATGAAGAGGACAAGGACCTAGATGGAATCTTCGAAC
>JBHIBK010000148.1:0-4900 GCA_046759065.1 Thermoplasmata archaeon
CCACTCCAAGGTCCAGGTTGCGGCACTCCATGTTCCCGCTGCAGCAACGTCTCCTCTGCTCCCGACAGGTACCGACTGGTAATAGCCGGGTATGGAAGTGGTGTTGTCGACCACAGTGGCGTTCCAATCAATCATTGTCCCGTTTGTGTAGACCTCGCTTATGTTCCAGGCTTCTCCACCATCGATCTCGGACTGGAGAATGGACTTGGCGTCAGCGCCAGTGGCCCCAGGCTCCCAATAAAAGGGCACATCAGTGCTACTGGCAGGATCGTCAGTATAGTTGAGGGTCTGCGTGTTGCTGGAATAGCCTCCCGAGGTTGCATCGTCTGCTTGGCGGCCTGTGAAGTTGAAGTACTTGTCATCCAGCCAACCGGACGGGTTCGTTCTTGTGGCCTTCCAATGCCACGTATCGACAAGCTCTCCGTCGACATCCGTTCTCATGTCGGGAGGGTGGCACAATACCGTGCATCCATTATCATTGAAACCGGTGGCAGTGATGTTCCACACGAACGAGAGTCTGTCTTCGTCGCTTCCTGCTTGTTCCCATGCGCTCGAAGTGCTATTGAACGACCATTGTCCTTTGGCATCGCTCTCAGTGGCATCGCTCCAGGTTGCCAAGAAATAGATGTCAGTGGCTGTGTACACGGACTTGATATCTATGTCCGTACTTCCGGGGGTAACGGTCAATGCTGTTGCATCGGCCCACACGGCATCGGTTCCGTCGCCATCCACTGAGGGTGCAACGCTGGCTATTGCGGACTCAATCGTTCCTGCAAGTCCCCGAGTCCCTCGATCAGCTGTCGTAGGAGCAAGCGGAAATGCCACTACAATCGAGAGGGCTATGGCCACGATAACGAGCCAAACAGGTTTGCTGTTTCTTATATCCATCGACATTCCTCCTATCAGAACTTCTTGCGATTCTCGTCTTCCCGCAACGACTTCGTCACGGGTTCGCCCATGCAATTGTTCCAACGTTCTTAAGCTTTTCCCTTTCCATTCGCATGGACTTGATGGAAGCTGGACCGTACTATGCAAATCCAAACATCTTCTTGATGTGGTTGGCCTCACGTATACGTCACGGTCATCCCCCTGGATCTGCACTGCCTTCGCCGTGCGTCCCTCCGTACATCTGACTGATGTTCAAGGAAACGGATCATGAGGGAAGAAGCCTCATCGTCCCGCGATTCCATGTCCTTCTATTCCGGTGATTGTTCCTATCGTCTGGCTCTGCGAGAGCGGAAAATTGAGAAAAGTTAATAGTCAACAACTGAATTTAGCATTGAGATGAGCAAATCAATAGTTTTGCTTTCGGGGGGATTGGACTCGGCGACGACCCTTGCCATAGCGAAGAAAGAGAACGATGAGGTATATGCGCTGACGTTCGACTACGGTCAGAGGCATCGCAAGGAAGTTGAAAGGGCCAAGGCAATCGCGGACCAGCTGGGAGTGAAGGAGCATAGAGTAATGGAGATAGGGCTCAATGAGATCGGCGGTTCTTCGCTGACGGATACTACCGAGCCCATACCTGACTACCGGGACTACGAGGTCATGAAGGAGGAGATACCCTCCACGTACGTGCCAGCAAGGAACCTCATACTTCTCGGATACGCCCTTGCGTGGTCCGAGGTGGTCGGGGCGGGAGCCATCTATATAGGCGCGAACTCCAGGGACTACAGCGGCTACCCGGACTGCAGGCCCAACTTCTACAGGGCGTTCCAGAGACTTGCTGAGGTTGGCACCCGGGCGGGGATCGAGAAGAGGGGAGTGAAGATTCGTCACCCGCTCATAAACCTGAGGAAGGCGGACATAATCAAGAGGGGCAGGGAACTCGGAGTTCCGTTCGAGCTTACTTGGAGCTGCTACCGAGGCGGGGACACGCCCTGCGGGAAGTGCGACTCCTGCAGGATAAGGTTGAAGGGATTCGCCGAAGCTGGGTTGGACGATCCTCTGAGCTACGAGTAGTCCTGATCAGACCGGGCGGCGGAAGATGATAGTCAACGAGATATTCAAGTCCCTACAGGGAGAGGGAATAGAGATTGGCGTGCCGACGGTCTTCGTGAGACTGTCAGGATGCCCACTCAGGTGCAAATGGTGCGACCAGCAGGACGCCTGGGTGGAGGGCAAGTCCAAGGGCATCGAAGAGGTCGTGGACGAGGTTGCTGGCCACGATTGCCCGTATGTCTGCGTCACGGGCGGGGAACCGCTCGCTCAAGATGATACCATCAGGCTCGTCTCGGCCCTGATCGACGCGGGTTACATGGTCTCCGTCGAGACCGGCGGTTCGATGCCCCTGCAAGAACTGCCGTGCTCGGAGAACCTCATGGTGAGCCTGGACATAAAGTGCCCATCGTCCGGAATGCACGAAAGGATGGACTTCTCCAACATAGAGCTCCTTTCACCGTCGGACCAGCTGAAGTTCGTCATCGCGGACAGGGAGGACTACGAGTACGCGAAATCGATAATCGAGAAGTACGGGCCGCAATGCAGCATAGTGATGCAGCCAGTTGGCGGGAAGGACCTGAGATGGCTCGCCGAGAGCGTCCTCGAGGACGGCCTCCGAGTGAGAGTGCTCCCTCAGCTCCACAAGGTGATTTGGGGCGACAAGAAGGGCGTCTAGGCCCCCACCCAGACGTTCTCTTTGGCCTTCTTCACGGTCGATATCGCTGACAGCGCCGCGAGGAGGCTCGACTTGGGGTTCAAGGGAGACGGCAGATTCCTGCAACTCACCTCTATCTCTCCAATGTCCCCCTTCACGATGATCCTGTGAGTGTTCATTCTGGCAGACGGGTCGGCGACCAACCTCACCCTCGTCTTCTCGAATCCTATGCCCGCGAGGCTCACGGTTGCTGCGACATTTATGTTCCTCGGGAAGTACCGGACCGCGTCCTTCGCATGACCTTCGAAGATTATGGTGGCCCTCTGTATAGAGTCGAGATCGATCTGCCTCTCCTCCAGGTACCTCACTCCCTTGAAGGCCTCAGGGGGCTTGTAGCTTATCAGAAGCACTTCTTCGATGTTCCCGCAGGCAGCGGCAGAGAGACCATCTATGCCCGCCACGGCGCCTGAAGGGATGTAAACCCTGCACCCGTTCTTCTTTGCCGTGAGCCTGCACTTCGCCCTGAACTCGTCATCGACCAGGGCGCCAACGCTCATCATGAGGACGTCCTTCCCCTTTTCGAGCGCCATCGGAACGTATATGCGGGCCGCATCCTGAGAGGCCGCCTCGATGACCATATCCACCTTCTCCATGACGCCTTTCGGCTCTCTCTGGAATCGAACCCTCGTGGACAGCTTGAGAAGGTCGCTGGCCTTCTCCTTCTTCTTGTCGGAGATGTAGATGAGCTCTATGTCCTCCATCTCACACAGGGCCGTTGCGAGCTTTGTCCCGATGGAACCGCAGCCAATTATGTTGATCTTCATCGATATCCCGCCAAAACGATAAGTGCAACGATAATAAAGCTAACGGAACGGCTATCGGGACGTGCCGAAGGAAAGCCTCAATAACCAAATCGCGGATACTCTGCCCAGTGAAGTGAGCGGGAATGAAGGAAAGCGACAGGGCGAAATTCGAGCTGATCGGGCACACGGCGGATGTGGCGGTCAAGTCGTACGGGAAGGATCTGAACGAGATATTCGCGAACGCCGCCCTCGGAATGTTCAATGTCATGACTGACACCTCGACTGTCGAAAGGGTCGGGGAATACAAGGTAGAGGTGGAATCCGCCGACCTGGAGAGCCTGATGGTGGATTGGCTGTCCGAGCTGCTCTACCTCTTCGACACGCAGGAGGTCTTCCTCAGCGGGTTCGATCTCGACATAGAAGATCATAAGCTGAAGGCCTCGGTGAGGGGCGAGAAGCTGGACAGAGAGAGGCATCCGCTCAAATCCGACGTGAAGGCGGCGACGTACCACATGCTCGAAATCAATGAGGAGGAGGGCTTCGCCATTGTGCTTCTGGACATATGAGTGAGAAGATGATTCGCGGCATGACGTTCGACCTTTGGCATACCGTTCTCAGGGAACCCATGGAGGACTTTGCAGGGCATCTGAGGAACGAAAGGACGATCGCGTTGACGGATGTCTTCAGAGAGCATGGTCTTGTCACGCGACTCGAGGACATTGAGAGGGCCTATGACGTCCAGGGGCAGAGGCTCTTCGATATCTGGAACAGAGGGGTGGACATCGATCAAAGGGCGCAGATCGGCATCATCCTGTCCGAGCTGGGAATATCGGCAGACCAGGTCGATGAGACTCTCATCGGGGACCTGATGAGACAGTACACCGATGTTCTTGCGCTCGTCCCTCCAGTTCCGTTTGACGGGGCAAACGAGCTCCTCGGGAAGCTGAAGAACAGAGGAATGTCCTTGGCGATCATCTCCAACACCGGGCGGACGGGCGGTGATTTCTTCAGGGAGTTGATGAAGAACCATGACCTAGCACACTATTTCGATGTGATGACGTTCTCGAACGAGGCCGGAATAAGGAAGCCGAACAAGGAGATCTTTCTCAAAACGCTGGAGGAAATGGACATCAGCCCTGAGGAGGCTATGCATGTGGGCGACGATTCCGACACCGATGTCATCGGTGCGAGGCGGGCGGGAATGAAGTGCGTTCTTCTCCTTGTTCCGGGAAGGGATACGGACAGAGGTCAGCCGGACTTCGTTGTCTCGGAGCTCTCGGATGTGTTGCGGATAGTCGAGTATCTGGAGGGTGCGGATTGAAGGCCTCGGCCGTTGCTCACCCCATCCAAGGGCTCGTCAAGTACCACGGTCTCCAGAACGAGAGGCTTCGCCTTCCATTCCATGATTCCATAAGTGTGTGCACCGCGCCCCTCGCGACCCATACAACGATTGAGTTCGGTGATGGGGAGGAGAGCAGCGCGCTGATAGACGACAGCCCGG
>JBHIBK010000149.1:0-4896 GCA_046759065.1 Thermoplasmata archaeon
ACTCAGAGGGGAAAATATCATCATCCAATAATAAACCACCGATTCTACATCACCTCATCGAAAGTACACAAGTCTTAAATATGACCGCCAGCATCTGAGTGCCGCGCTCTGCCTTGGCCAGACGCGATGGGTGAACATCGAACCCAGCGATATGTCCCACATTTTCTTGGGGCATGTAAGAAGCGCCACGGTCAAGGGATTGACTCAGAGCCATCCGTTTCGGTGAGGTGAGAATGCCGAAGAAACATAGGCCCAGATTCGGCTCCATGGGGTATTCCCCCCGCAAGCGGGCCAAGAGCGAGATCCCAAGGTTCTCGTCCTGGCCCCACATTAGCGATGGCCCTAAAATCCAAGGATTCGCTGGCTACAAGGCAGGAATGACCCACGCGCTTGTTGTGGACTACCGAAAATCCAGCACGACAAGTGGCCAAGAGGTTCAGATTCCAGTCACAGTGGTCGAAGTACCTCCGATGAAGGTCGCAGCAGTGCGGCTGTACAAGAACACGCCCTACGGCCTCAAAACGGCTATCGAGATCTGGGCCCAGAAACTTGACAAACACCTCAGAAGAAGGCTTCCAGTACCAGGCAAGTTCGATAGTGAGAAAGCATGGGAAAAGGTGAATCCGGCGGAAGTGGATGAAGTCAGAGTTCTCGTGTATACCCAACCCTACTTGGTGACGGGAGTTCCCAAAAAGACACCGGAGATCATGGAGAACAGGATTGGCGGGGGCACGATTGAAAAGAGACTGAAGTATGCGAAGAGCATACTCGGAGAGGAGGTCAAGATTCAGGATTTCACTCAGGAAGGAGACACTATTGATGTCGCAGCTGTGACCAAGGGCAAAGGGTTTGGCGGTCATCACAAACGGTGGGGAACCAAGCTTCTTTCGCATAAGGACAGCAAGAAACGGAGAGGCATAGGAACGACCGGTGCATTTAGACCTGGGTACACGAGGCCGACAGTTCCTCAGGCGGGCCAAATAGGATATCATCAAAGGACGGAGTATAATAAGAGAGTCCTCAAGATAGGAGAGGATGGGGAGGATGTCACACCGAAGGGGGGATTCCTTTCGTATGGGGTCCTGAGAAACGGGTATGTCCTTTTGCACGGCTCAATCCCGGGTCCCACAAAGAGACTTGTGAGATTCAGGAATGCAATAAGGCCAACGTTCGAACCAGTTGATGAGGTCCGCTTGGAGTTCATATCAAGAGAATCGAAGCAGGGAGCTTGATGGCAAAGAAGAGAAGAAGGAAGGAGAACGAAACATTCGTGTACTCTGCCGAGGGAAAGGCAGTGAAGACAGTCGAGCTTCCAGAAGTGTTCATGACGGATGTGAGAACTGACCTGATACGGAGGGCCGTTGTTTCTTCTCAGGCCAATAGGAGACAACCGTACGGGCCGAGCCCGACGTCAGGGATGAGACATGCGGTCTCCACATGGGGAAAGGGTAGAGGAGTCGCGCGCGTTCAGAGAATATCTGGCCAGCGCACAGCTGCCGAGTCTCCGGGGACCGTCGGAGGAAGAAGGGCCCACCCACCAAGACCAGCTCATGACTGGTCCAAGAAGATAAACAAGAAGGAAAAGAGGTTGGCAAGGGCGTCCGCGCTCGCCGCAACCAAAGATTCAGACTTGGTGTCCAAGAGAGGACACGTGTTCGACGGAGACACTACACTTCCCATCGTGGTGGAAGATGACATCGAGCTGCTGAAAACAACGAAGGAGGCTATTGAGCTTCTCAAGTCAATCAAAGTATATGATGATGTGCTCCGCGCGAAGAGGAGGAAGATACGAGCGGGCCGCGGCAAGATGAGATCAAGGAAGTACAGACAGGCGAGGAGCGTTCTCATAGCCCTTTCGTCCAGCTCTGAATCGAGAAGCGCATTCTCGAACATTCCCGGGGTTGATGTTTCCACTTCAAGGCTCCTGGACACGGAGATTCTAGCTCCAGGCGGAATGCCGGGGAGACTCGTAGTATTCAGCGAGAGCGCTCTGGAGGAGTTGAGAGCATGGTAAAAGGTCGGGAGTTCGACATACTCCTACATCCATACGTTACGGAGAAGACGATGACAGCCATAGACGGAACCGCGAAGCAAGACCTCAAGGATGGAAACAGGCTGGAGTTCCTGGTGAAGAGATCCGCGACAAAGGAAGAGATAAAGGATGCATTTGAGAGCCTTTTCGAGGTGGAAGTTGAGAAGGTGAACACCAAGATAAGGAAGGACGGAAAGCATGCCATGATAAAGCTCAAGGAAGGCTACTCCGCGAAGGATGTAGGGGACAGGATTGGAGTGTTCTAGGTGATACAATGGGAAAGAGGTTGAGATCGCAAAGAAGAGGGAAAGGCTCCCGCACCTACTCTTCTCCTAGCCACAGGCACAGAGGGCCGGTCTCCCATCCTAGGCTCGATGATGTCGAGGGTGTCGTTGTTGATATAGTCCATTCACCCGGTCATACAGCCCCGCTGGCAAGAATCAGATTCGGTCAGGAGGAGGTTCTCGTGTTGGCCTCTGATGGGCTCCAGGCCGGTGAGAGCGTCAGCATTGGCAAGGTCTCAGTTGAGAGAGGTCATGTGCTACCTTTGGGCAGGATTCCTGAGAGCACACTTGTCTTCAATATTGAATCCAAGCCGGGAGATGGAGGGAAATTCGTCCGCTCCGCAGGTACGGCAGCCATGATCGTAAGTCATGGCACGAAAACCGTCCTTAGGCTTCCCTCTGGAAAATACAGGTCATTCGACGCCAAGTGTAGAGCCACTGTCGGTGTCGTAGCTGGCAGTGGCAGGGGCGAGAAGCCCTTCGCCAAAGCGGGCAAGAAGGTGAAGGCGTGCAGGAGCAGAGCGAAGGCCCCTTTCAGAACGAGCGGGGTCGCAATGAATCCTGTCAACCACCCCCATGGAGGAGGCAGCCATCAGCATGTCGGAAAGCCGAGCACCGTCTCGGCGAATGCCCCGCCGGGCAGAAAGGTCGGTAGGCTGTCCCCGAAGAAAAAGAAGAGGAGATGATATGGCAAAAACCAGAAGTTCAGGGTCCTCAAAGGCGGCAAGAAGGAGAATGCGGAAGAAGAGAGGCGCAATAGAGGTCCGAAGGAAAAGGGAATTCACATACAGAGGTTACACGCTTGAGCAATTGAGAGAGATGCCCTTCGACCAGCTAATGGAGCTACTTCCCGCGAGAGCGAGGAGAACCTACAAGAGAGGGCTCAATGAGGAACAGAAGAGGTTCGTAGAGAAGATGAGGGCAAATGAAAGGGAAGTGTTGAGGACCCACAGAAGAGAGATAATCATACTTCCAGACTTCGTTGGTAAGAGGATAGACGTCTACAATGGTAAGGAGTTCATGAGAGTGGACATCAAACCGGAAATGATCGGCCACTACCTCGGCGAGTTCGCCTTGACAAGGAAGCCAGTAAAGCATTCCGGTCCTGGAGTGGGAGCGACTCGATCGTCCAAGTACATGCCGCTGAAGTAGGAGGAGAATGATGGGATACACCGCAAAGCCAGAAGAGGAAGACATCGCGAAGGCGATCGGAAAGGAGCTTCCAATATCCACGAAGAAGTCGGTAGAGGTTTGCACGGCCCTGAGGGGAATGAACGTCGAGGATGCGAAGGAGCTCCTCGAGGAAGTGATCGAATTGAGAAGGGTTATTCCTTACAGAAGATACAGAAAGACCATTTCGCACAAGAAAGGCGGTGTGGCGGGAGGCTACCCAGTACGCGTGGCAAAAGCCATACTCAAGGTGCTCGAGGATGCGCAGGCCAACGCAGAGGTGAACGAGCTGGACCCTGAGGCCATGAGGATCGAAGTCATCGCAGCCCATCGCGGACGCACAACCGAAGGTTTCAAGCCGAGGGCGAGGGGTAGAACAACCAAATGGGATAAGGAGACCGTGAACATCGAGGTCATTCTCAGGAGCGAGGAGGACTAGCTTGGCGAACGAGAGGAAGATCGTTGAGGAAAGGATTCGCAGGATACTTCTGAAGGAATACCTGATGGCGAGGACTCGAAGAGCGGGATTTGGCGGTCTGGACATCCAGAGAACTCCCATGGGCTACAGAGTTACTCTCGTCACAGAAAGGCCGGGGCTCGTCATAGGAAGAAAGGGTGCAACGATAAAGGAGCTGACTGGAGCGGTCGAGGCCAAGTTTGGATTCGAGAACCCCCAGATAGAGGTTCAAGAGGTCCAGAACTCCAGTCTGAACCCCCAGATCATGGCAGAGAAGCTCGCAAGCGCGCTTGAGAGAGGATGGCATTTCAGGCGGGCGGGCCACTCAACGGTCAGAAGAATAATGGACTCGGGGGCCAAAGGCTGTTTGGTAACTATCTCAGGAAAGGTGACAGGCCGGAGACACAGAATGGAGAAGTTCAAGGCCGGACACATCAAGTTCTGCGGTGAGCCGAAGCAACTATGGATGAGGAAAGGTTTCTCGATAGCCAAAGTCAAGCTCGGGGTGATTGGGGCAAAGGTTCAGATAATGGATCCGAATGCGAGGCTTCCGGACGAAATTGAGATTCTCTCGGTGGTCGAAGATGATGCCGAAAAGCCTGCGGCTGACGAGGCGACAAACAAAGGTGAAGCCACACCGGCTCAGGCGAAAGATGTCTCTGGGGGAAAGTCCGAGAAGAAAGAGGTGAAAGAGGAATCGAACGAGAATGCGGAACCAAAGGAGGTTGATGATGGCTCTGCTAAGGACGAGCGAGATAAGGGAGATGAACAAGGAAGAGAGAAAGAAAAAGCTGAAGGAACTCAGAAATGACCTCATGCACGAAAGAGGAGTTGCCGCGATGGGCGGTGCCCCAGCGAGCCCAGGGAGGATTAGGGCGATTAGGTCAAACATATCACGGTTGCTCACTATAATTGGAGAAGAGAATATGAAGGAGAAGGTGGTCAAGGAGGAA
>JBHIBK010000150.1:0-4885 GCA_046759065.1 Thermoplasmata archaeon
ATCTATTCAACAGTTTGTTGAAAATGGGGAGGTCTAGCTTTGGAAAGAGTTCCGACCGCCATTGATGGCTTTGACGTCCTTGTAGATGGCGGGTTCCCCCGCAACACCGTCAACATCATTTCTGGACCCTCGGGCTCCGCGAAGACCCTTTTCTCACTGCACTTCATATTCCACGGTGCACAGAGGTTCTCCGAGCCCAGCGTATATGTCTCCTACGAGGAGGCCGCGGACACAATGAGAGAGACGCTTAGGAACTTCGGGATGAGGACAGAGGCTTACGAATCCAAGGGCAGCCTCAGCTTCATAGACCTCGGGGAGATGAGGAAGCTCAGCAAGGGCGATGAGTTCCTGGACTTCGACTCGTTGGAGTCCATGCTTTCCGGACTGATTGACGCCACGGGAGCCAAGCGGCTCGTCGTGGACTCGCTCGCGGTTCTGGGCCTGCACTACGACAACCTGAACGATTTCAGGCGGGAGCTCTTTCAGTTCGGCAGATTCCTCAGCGAGAAGAAGATAACATCGCTCCTCGTCACCGAGGCTGGTGAGAAGGGCGGGCTAACGAGATTCGGGATAGAACAGTTCATCGCGGACTCGTTCATCTTTCTGGGTCTCGACAACGTGAAGGGCGAGCTGAGAAGGACCATAGTGGTTCGCAAGATGAGGTTGACGAATCACGATATCTGCGTTCATCCGTTTCTGATAACGAGCAAAGGGCTCAAGGTTTCAAGCGATGTGAAGGTCGAAGGTGTTTGATCATGGTGTCAATGGGAGTGAAGGGTTTCGAGCTTCTCTTGCCTGATGGAATAGGCGAGAGGATGGCGGTTGTGCTTCAGGGTCCTACGGGCGATGAGAAGGACCTCTTTGCATATCAGTTTCTCGCGGAAGGGCTGAGATTCGACGAAGGCGTGCTGGTCGTGCTGAGCAGCATCTCTCCAGCGGAGTTCCGTGAGGAGATGAGGAAGCGCGGCATAGACTGCGCGAACCGTGAGGAGCGCGGGTCACTCGTCATCGTGGACTGGTATTCCTACAAGAAGGGCAGGATCGATGGCGTTCAGATAAAGGGCTCGGTCTTCAGGTCGTCCCAGAGCCTGCTCAATCTCGAAATTGCCATTACGGATGCGGCGAAGAGGCTCTCCTCGTACCCGAGAAAGAGGGCGGTTCTCGACGTCCTCTCTCCGGCACTGAAGATGTTCGGTTCCGACGAGGTCTACACCTTCGCCCAGAAGCTCCGAACGAGGCTGAGGGACGAGGGCATAGCGTCGCTGCTTGTCCTGGAGAAGGGGATGCATCCAGACGATGTCGTTCAGAGCATACACCAGAGCTTTGACGGCGTCATCGACTTCACCAAAGAGAGGAGAGAGGACAGGGTGGAGAGGAAGGTAGGTCTGCTCTTCGTCCGTGGCATCTCCTACGAGCCCAAGTACACGGCATATACACTCACGGATGAAGGTATCGTCCTCATTGAGAGGGAGGAAGAAGACGAGGGGAAGAGAATCGCAAGGATGCTCAGGAAACAGGAGGAGCTCTTGGCCAAGGATCCCGGTAACGAGAGGATCTGGTTTTCAAGGGGTTCTCTCTTCGCTGACATTGGCGAGGCCAAGAAGGCGTTGGAATGTTTCGACAAGCTTCTGGAGCTCAATGCCAATCATCCAGGAGCATGGAACGGGAGGGCCAATGTCCTCTCACAACTGGGGAAGCAGAAAGAGGCAACGAAATCCTATAGGAAGGCGCTACTGATCCTTGCAGAACAGATCGATAAGGATGTCTTTGACAGGTTGAGGTCCGAAGAGGAGAGGGAGGTACCGGGGAAGGAGCCCGAAGAGAGGAAGACGCGCATATGTCCGCTCTGCGGAGGACAGGCTCTCGCAACGGCGACCAGCTGCCCCGAATGCGGAACGGATTTCAAGAGGCTGGAGGAAGCTCCAGTGGATGAAGGTATCCTCCGCTACCTGGAATCCATGAGGGAGGATGTGGGCATCGAGAAGGAGGGCCTAGAAGATTTGCTGAGGAAGAGGGAGGCCCGCGAGAGGGCGGTCGAAGAGCCCGCAAGAGCCAGGGTGGAGAGAGGTGTGGGTTTGACCAATGGCCTCGCCCGCGAAAGGGTCGCGAAGGGCCTCGTGAACGGTCTCGGAAGGGTGAACGGCCTCGTCAACGGTCTCGCGAATGCGAGGACCGGACTCACGAATGGCCTCACCAACGGGAGCGGATTCACCAACGGCCTCGGATCGGGCCGATTCATTAGAGAAACGAGGAGGAGCAAGTGGAAGGTATACATCGTTCCCCTGCTGGCGGTACTCTTGCTGAGCACGGCGATCTTTATACCAGAGGCGCCGGGACCTAGAGCCTTCGGCATCGATGGCTACTTCGACGATTGGGGTGATGATGTGATTCTCTCCTCCCGCTCGTCGGTCACCAACCCGAACATCGACATCAATGCGACAGCAGTCGATGCAGAACAGTCGGAAAGCTACGTCTTCCTCCTTGCCCAGGTCGAGCCCGGCGGCAAATCCTGGCGGGAAATGTCCAGCAGAAGCTCGGGGACTTCTTCAGAATCTTCATCGACTCGGACGGCGACGATGCGACGGGATATGCCGTGGCGGGAAGCGGCGCTGACTACCTGGTCCAAATAGTGGGGCGCGACGAGGGGCAGGGGTCTGTGCCGAGGAGCAGTGCGGTCTACAGACACGTGGGCCAGGACCAGACGGACTGGAATGCCTGGGAGTTCGAGGGCCCCATCCTTGTCGCCCTGGGAAGCGGCGAGCATGCCGACAAAATCGAGGTTGGGATATCGAAGAGCCTTCTTCCGGATCCGAACAGAGCAGTATTCATTTTCCAGGCGGAGGATTGGAACGGAATGGTCGACCTGGCTGACTACCGCATGGCGGGCGCAAAGGGCATCCTCCGCGTCACGCAGGAGAGCGCCGACCAAGAGATCGTTCAGAAGCAGGTGTCGGAACCTCTTCTCACACTCGAGCTCAAGAAGGTGGGCTACAAGCAGGACACCTCTGGCGCTTTGACACTTTCATCCATCAGAGGAACGCTGGTGGGAACCCTGCCGCCCTCTGAGGTTCAGTCCGTCAGCCTCGCACCGACCGATGGCTCTGGCGGGCCGTGGACGGGAACGGTTAGTGGAAACGGCGTGACCCTTTTCCAGGCCATCGACTATCCCTTCCCGCCAGGCGCAAGGACGGATTTCCGTGTCGATGTCATCCTCGGGAGCTCCGCTCCTGATGGCGCGACCGTTGGCTTCAGGATAATGGCTCCCAATGACGTCGTTGTCTCCGCAGGGGCGACCACGCTTGAGTCCGTACCCACGGACCATGACCTGTCCTATGTTGGTTCCATCCCGACAGGTTACGCGATAGATGGCGGGTTCTCCGACTGGACGGGGGTGATGAACGACGGTACGAACGAGCCCTCCACGGGCGGATACAAGAACGTGGACATAAGGCAGTACAACCTCAACTCCACGCAGGACGACGCGTTCTTCTACTTGAAGGTCGACGGACGGATGCTGGAAGGCACGCTCACGCCCCAGAGAGGGAGGTTCATCCCAGATTACGTTCCTTCGCAGCCAGATTCGGACAGGGACTCGATTCCAGATGACGAGGACCAGTACCCCTTCGACTTCGACAATGACGGCACGCCCGACTTCCAGGAAGGGAACGACATAGACAACGATGGCGAGCCTGATTGGCCGGCGGGCAACGACCAGTGGCTCGAGACAACCGTTCAGGGAAGGGACATTCGAATCTACATCGGTCCGAGGATTCCGCCGCCGGTCGTCAGGGGCGAGGACACAGTAAGAATATACCTGGACTCGGACAAGAACGCCATGACGGGGTACTTCGTCGGGAACATGGGCGCTGACTACCTCGTCGAAATCGCAGGCAAGAACGGGGAACCGCTCGCGGGCGGGAGCATCCTGAATGAGCACGTCGGCGGTCCCGGGAGCTGGCAGTGGGTCACGGTCAAAGATGCGGAGGTCGCGCTCGACCTGCAGAACATGGAGACCTCCGTGGACATAGCGGGCATGGGCTTCCTGGACGACTTCTCCGCCTACTTCGAGACGGTCGGCTGGCTAGACAGAAAGGACGATGCGGTGGGGACGAGATCCCTCACGCGAGGAGACTACGACGGATATGAGGCGAGGTATGCCGGTCGCTATGAGGCGTACGTGAAGAGCTCGACTGGAGCCGAGGAGGCGGTGTCCATCTCCTACAAGGGGAACGAGCTGTCCTGGGGCCTTCCTTCGTCTCTCGGACTCACCGGACCCTCATCGCAGATGATCCTGTCAACACTGAGGACGACAACCCTTCAACTCGGAGGGAACGAGGCCAGATTCGAGAACCCGTTCTCGGGCATGGAATCGACCATGACATACGCCTTCGAGAGCGACAAGGTGAAGGAATCCATCGTCATCTACGAGCCGCTCGAGCTGGACGGCGTCTTTTCAGGCGGCCACCTGGTGATGGAATCCGCGATGTCATTCTCAGAGGAGCTGACTCCGTTCCTCGGTGCGTCCGGAATCACGTTCTCGGACGGCAGCGATGTCGTCTTCACGATTGAACAGCCATTCGCTGTCGACTCTGGGGACGACCGCCTCGACTGCGCATACTCGTGGGGAGGTTCTCTGAGGAGTCTTTCAATGCAGTGTCCCGCTTCATGGTTCGCGGAAGCGAGCTATCCCGTGACGATCGACCCCACTGTGGTGCTGGAGACCAACGCGCTGGACGAGGAGCTCGGGTACAACATTACGACTGGCGACTTCAACGGGGACAACGCGATGGACATAGCGATCGGAGCGCCCGCCAATGACGTGAATCGCGACTCGAACGTCGGAGCGGTGTACGTCTACTACGGAGGCTCATCCATCGACGAGAGC
>JBHIBK010000151.1:0-4861 GCA_046759065.1 Thermoplasmata archaeon
GGAATCGATCTCCTTATCCAGAGAACCAGCCAACTGGCAGCCATGAGACGCAGCCAGGAGACGGTAAATCTCGACATGGCATGGCAGAAGAAGTTGGGCGCATCCCTATTTGGCGGAGAGGGCTTCATCCTCCAGAGGCTGTCGGGAACAGGAACCGCTTTCATTCACGCGACGGGCGATTTCGTCGAGATGGATCTGCAGCCCAGACAGACGATCAAGGTGGACACAGGGTCGGTCGTCGGTTGGGACGCCTCTGTGGCGTTCGACATCCAGAGAGCTGGCGGGCTGAAGAGCATGCTCTTCGCCGGAGAAGGACTGTTCCTGACGACGCTGACAGGGCCAGGGAAGATCCTGCTTCAATCCATGAACCTTCCCGAGCTGGCTATAACCCTGAGCAGGTTCATGCCCCGTGGAACCTCCGGTTCATCGGGCGGACTCATCCAAATAGGAAGGTAGGAGGGATGTCATGAGCTCAGGGAAAGCGGTGGTCGCGGCTATTATCGTATTCCTGGCATTGCTAGCAGCTGTTCTCCTCTTTCTCCACTTCCTGGGAATCCTGATACTGGCAATAGCCTTTCTGGGGCTTTTGATGCTCGTCGGGATCATTGCCGCGATTGTGATCATCGGGTTGCTCTTCATCCTCCTCGTTCCCTACTACATCCTCACGAAAGAGCCGGTGGTCGAACAGGGCGGAGACTACAGGATCGAGAACATCGAGGGGAAGGAAGACTGGCCGAAGACGAAATGAGCACCGGAGTCTCCAGGGATGGTTCCCGAATAGCAGCTAGAGCCGTTCCAGCATTATTGAGACGCCGCTGAGAAGTGTTTAATATCCTGTTCGATATGTGACGAATATCAGTTGCGAACTAATCCGTGGGGAGGAACGATATGAAGAAGATTGGAGATCTGGTTTACACGAAGGAAGCGGAAGAGGATTCAACTCTCAAGGAGAAGCACACCCCCGCGATAGAGGCTCCGGGGAGCGCAAGGGCGGACAAGGCCTTCCAGATGACCGTCATCGTTGGAAAGGAAGTCCCTCACCCGAACTTGGTGGAGCATCACATCAAGTGGATTCGTGTGTTCGTGGAGGAGGAGGGCAGATCGCACAATCCCATCCACGTGGGAACATATGACATGGGGCCCACCTACGCGGAACCGAGGGTGACGTTTCCCTTGAAGCTGAAGAAGTCCTCCACTGTCTACGCCTTGGGGTACTGCAACATCCACGGCATCTGGGAGAGCTCGGTCGATATCACAGTGGAATGACCACCGCCCAGGATGAGAGCTAGGAAGCCGGATGATGGACCCGATCCGGAAGCCTATCGTTTCAGGGCGACGCATAGAACCCTGAATGTGTTCTCTCGCATCGGACGCAGGAGTCTGGTGACGACATCCTTTTTGTAGAGTCCGTCGCCATCATAGTTCGTCTTGACTTCGAAGTCGGCATCCGCGAGAAGACTCTCCATCTCCCCCGTCTCATAGATCCTTATCGGGGATTCGACATGAAACTCCTCTGGGACTTGGTCGCCTCTCTTGACTTTGAACCTGAAAGCTATGTCGAGTATACTGGTCGCGGGATTGAACGACGACCTTGCGTGCCTGATGACCTTGCGCCCCTCCCGCTCGACTTCCTCCGTCGAAGTATGCTCGGGCTTCACACCGCCCAAGCTCCAATACTCGAAGATGAACGGTCCGCCAGAGATTAACTGGGACGATATTCCACGCAGGGCTCTTCTGACGTCAGCGATCTCAGTGATGTGTCCGAAACCGCCAAACATGCAGATCGCAGCATCGAACCCGCCAGGGAGGTGGAGGTCTCTCATGTCCTGATGGAGGAACCTCGCTGGGAGGCTTCCCGCCTTCTTGGCGGCTATTTCCACCACGGGCCTTGAATTGTCTATTCCAGTCACCTGGTACGCCATTCTTGCGAGAGGAATCGCATGCCCGCCCGTTCCGCATCCGAGGTCCAGGACTCTTCCGCCGTGGGGCACGCCAGAATCGCGGAAAATCGACCTCAGAGCACTGCACTGAGCCTCGTAGTCCATTTCGTCCCCGTAGATGAGGTCGTAGTAACAGGCCCACCGGTCGTATGCGCCCATGTAGAAAAGGCATCAGCTTCTGACATATATCTCTTGGTCTCGGAAGGTTTATCTCAGTAGTCCGGGAATATGGGATGCCTGGTTACGATGAGGAAATCCGTGACACTTCTCGTAGTCCTCATAGCTCTTTCCCAGTTAATCGGAGTTCCTGAGTCCAGTGCGGATGGACTCGGCAAGATCGATGTCGTCGGCCATCTGCCCGAACCTCTCTACAGGGCGTCTGCCATATGGGACGGCCATGAGGCCTTCATCTTCGGAGGAAGGAACACTACCCAGGTGTTCGATCGGATTGTCTCCTACGATGCGTCCAGCAACATCGCATCCCACGAGAGCCTTCTGCCCTCCAGGACAACGAGCGCGCCCTCGGTCTGGGACGGAAGCCAGGCCTTCGTTTTTGGCGGCTCCGATGACTTCGGCGTCAGGCTTGATGGAATCACTCGGTACGATCCCACGATTGATGCCGTTGACGTGATGAATGCAACGCTACCGGAGGGCAGAGTCGGCTCTTCGGCCGTTTGGGACGGCCGCTACGCCTATGTCTTTGGCGGGCACGATACGACGTTCCTGAGCGAGATCGTCAGATACGACACGTCAACCGACACGATCTCCTTGATGTTAGCCGAACTTCCTGGCGGGGCAGCTGGAACCTCTGCCATCTGGGATGGGAGTAGCGTGTACGTATTCGGCGGGAAGGATGGCGCTTCCATTTCCGATGGAATTCTGAGGTACAACCCGACCGCCGATTCCATTCAGGTGTTGGATGCAACGTTGCCGAGCCCGAGGTACCATACATCCGCGGTCTGGGATGGCAAGAGCGCATACATCTTCGGCGGAAAGGACAACGAAACGGCGCTTGATGAGATCGTGCGGTTCGTGCCCTCCACACAGGAAGTCACACTGCTCTCGGTGAGTCTGCCGAGCCCTCGCGAGTTGACCTGCGCGATCTGGAACGGTGAGAACGCATATGTCTTCGGAGGTGTGAGCGCGTTCGTTGCGCTCGATGAGGTCGTCAGGTTCGACCCGACGGGCGGCGAGGTTCTAGACACCTGGGGATTCTGGCCCGTCCTCATTCCGATCGCCATGGTCATGAGTGTATTGATATTCCTTCTCCTCAAGCTCCGCAGGGGGCGCGATTGACCTCTGGCGGGAAGCCAAGAGTGGCTGCCCAGTCAATTGGCCTGATTCCATGGGGCTGGCATTCGTCCTGAATCGCTCCTTTCATGTCAGGCGGATGAACAGCATTTGGGGAAAAAAGCAAATACCCGCGAAGCGATGAGAAAGCAGGCCTAGGCCGGACGCCCTCCACGGTCAGAGGGAATCACCACGGATTCAGGCTGAGGAGGAATGCAGAATCGAGGAAGGGTTGTATGACGAGCACGGGAGGATGAAGACCGAGCGGGAGCTTTCCGCGCCCGCCCCGAGTGAGTATGGCAAGTGGATGGCGATAACCGCTGGAGTCTTGATTCTGATACCTTCCGTCTTGGTGATGCTCGTTGGCACTTCCTTCTTGATTAACGGCGCCTCCGACATCACCAACCTAGGCTTCTTCGCGTTCGTGCTCAGCTGGTGGATCCTTTTCTTTGGCATTGGCGGGATCATTGGTGGGATAAGCGCACTGATGCGAACCCGTGGGCTGCTGGCGGTCACGGGCGCCGTTCTTATGATGTTCGTCTTGCCCTTCTTCGCTGCCCCTGCGCTCCTGCTTCTCTACTTGGCCAGGGACGAGTTCTGATAGTTCCTCAGCAATGTGGAGGCGAGCCAGTCTGGGCTAGCATTTCGTTGGTAACATGAGTATTGGCAGTTTGAACGCCGTGTTACTTCATGGAGTAGCTTGGCATGTATCGGGAAAGCAACGCGAAGGATCTGGGTGTGGAGTAACGGGCGGAACGTACTAACACTTCAGCGTTCCTTCCAAATATCCGAGAAGACATTCCTGCAGTCATCGCAGACCCCGGAACCGTCTGGACATACCGCTGATTACCTCAGCCGCACTTCTCGCAGGTGGAGGCATTCACTTCGACCCTTCCAAGAGGTTGCCGCACCGTGACTCTTCTTCTTGGCTTCCATCCGAAGCGGCTTCGATACGCGCCCATGATTATCAGAAAGACGATGTAGACCACAAGCAGAGGACCGAGGGCCAAAGCAAAAGAACTGGCCAGGACCATCATGACAGCGACACAAAGGATAATCATGAGGAATATGAATGCCATCGTCGAAAGGTGGGCCACCACCGTCCGCAAAGTAGACCGATCCCTCTCTCAGCCTCCCCTCTTTTACGATATCCCTCACCATTGTGCATCATTTCTATTCAGGGTCTTGGCATCATATCTCTGTCCGACCAAGGAGTCCTTGACGAAAGACCGTGAGAGCGGGCGGTGGCGAATCTCTTGGTGCGAAAAGCGTCTTCTCTCTAGACCCTCTCCTCCTCATTCTATCCAGATTCAACGATACCCCATTGCCCTTGCCAATTCATGAACTCTCTTCCGTGCCAGACCAAGTATGTCAGAATCGAGATGTGGATGATAACGTGCAGGATTGCGGGGATATCGTAGAGCGGATTGTCTATCAGAATGATGGTTCCGATGTAAACGACGAGCATCAAGAGGATGAATATCAGAGTCCCCAAGTACGCCCACAAGCACCTGTCCTGAAGGCCGAACCCAAGGATGATGTACGCACCAGTGATAACCAACGGAACCCAGAAAAGGAGGTACAGGAGATTGAGAATCCTGAGTTCCGCAAACGCGAAGAATATGAAGAAG